>CAZWOA010000061.1:0-20225 GCA_964635545.1 uncultured Marinilabiliaceae bacterium | reverse complement strand
TACTATCTTTACTACATCTGTCTTTCTAATGAAAATCGTTTAGGACAGTATTGGTGTTGAATTACTATCTTGCTAAAGATAATTCAATTTATATCCTATGTAGAGTTCAAAAAGAGAAAGAGGATAAGGAGAAAGGCCAATCAGCTAAATATTATTCTGTTTTGGTGGTGTCGCCCATAACCGGTCAGTTTTCCGAGTATCGACTTGATATTGATGGAAAGGAAATAACCTCTGTGCGTTTGGTCTTCAATGAAAATAGCGATGGCATTATTGCTGCCGGTTTTTATGGTGATATCAAGGGAAGCCGCCGCGTTGCTACCAAATTAAATGGTTTCTTCTCTTTAACCATGAATCCGGCAACTATGGAGGTTATCCGTCAGGATTTGACTCCATTGGAGGATGGGTTTGTTGAGCAACTTCTTGGAATAAAGGATGTTAAAATGACTTTGAAAAAAAGTGATGGTACTCCACGTGAGTTCTATGTTTCTGATATTATTCAAAAAAGTGATGGGGGAACTGCTATTGTTGGCCATTTGTCGTTTATGGTAATAACTACAACGAAGGGTGTCAGTTCATATACTTATGTGAGGAATAATATATTTGTTATTCATCTTGATGCCGAGGGTAAAGTGGTTGCTCTTACTGATGTGCCTAAGAAGCAACGCACCATGGATGATGGAGGTGTGTATAGTTCATATTATAGCCACAAAATGGGTGACCGTCTGTTTTTGATTTATAACGAAAATAGAAATAATATCAACAAGAATATTCGCTCTATTCGTGATGTTAACAAGATGGTAAGACCACATAACTCAATACTTGTAGCAGTAGAGGTATTGCCCGACGGAACTTATACAAAACAACAAATATGGAGTAATAAAAAGAGTCGTTTTGCTGCCCGTCCTCTTAAAGCGGTGAAAATTTCTGATAATGAGTTTATAATGCCCTCTATAAATAATTGGGGCAATAAAATAAAAATACTTAAGTTCTCCAATATTGCACAATAATCTGTTGCTGTGTGAGTTAATATGTTTAAAACTTCCAATCTTCTGCTTAAGGTTGGAAGTTTTTTATTTTTAAGGTTCAATAAAAATCATTTTCTTTACAACAATGTAATATTTGCGTAAGCCTTTTGTTAATTTAAGTTCTCATTTTCGTAATATTAAAAAACCATGTGATTCATTTGCTTAAATTTTTGATGTTTGAGCCTTGAGTTTCAAAACTTATAATATGAAACAATTAGTAACTCTTTTTGCTGCTTTATGTGTGTGGGCAGTTGGTGCTTATTCGCAATCAACCGGGGCTGATTCAATTAAAATTCTGGCCGACAGAATTTCTGCGTTGGAAGCAAATGCCAAAAAACTTGGTTCTTTTTCGGTTTCAGGTTACATACAGGGACAGTACCAATGGGGCGAACGTGATGCTGCACTTAAGGTGGGTAGTGGTAATGATGCTGATAATGAGAGTTATAGCCGTATTGGTGTTCGCCGTGGTCGACTGAAATTTGGCTATCTCAATGCTAATGTGAATACTGTTTTTCAACTCGATATTACCGAGAAGGGCATTGGCGTGAAGGATGCTTATGTGAAGTTTTCTCACCGTAGCTTGCAGTTGGCGCATCTTAAGGTAGGTATTTTTGGCCGTCCTTTTGGTTATGAGATATCTAATTCATCGTTACACCGCGAATCTCCCGAGAGATCTACCATTTTTCAAACTCTTTTTCCCGATGAGCGCGACCTTGGTGCTATGGTTTCATTGCGGATGCCCGAAACTTCTTCATTGTCGATTTTTAAGCTCGATGCCGGACTTTTTGCAGGTAACGGAATTAACCGTGAAACTGACTCAAGACTCGATTTCATTGGGCGGCTTGGTGTTGCTCCTAATTGCAATTTAATAAAGGTAGCCGGTGGGGTGTCTTATTATTATGGCACTGTTTATCAGGGATCTGCAAGGGTATTGAAGATGGTTGACGGTAGTTTTTCGGTCTCTGATGATGATGCAAATATCGGGAAATATGCAAAACGGCAATATTTTGGTGTTGATGGGCAGTTGCAGTTTAAAACTGCTATGGGCACCACTAAAGTAGTTGCCGAATTTATTGCAGGCACACAGCCGGGAACCGAGAAATCATCTAAAAGTCCAAATTCATCAACATCGCCAAAATCAGATACTTATATACGCAACTTTAGTGGTGGGTATGTTATGGTGGCCCAGCAAATTGCAGGCAGCCCGTTTCATGTTGTGGTAAAGCACGATTGGTACGACCCAAATACAAAGGTATCCGGTAATAATATAGGAGGTAATTTCACTTCAAGCACAGATTTTAAAACTTATACAACAGGAGTTGGAATATTGTGGAATGTTAGTTCCGATGTGCGATTGACTGGTTATTATGATTTCGTAAGAAATGAAACTTCACTTAACGTGCCTGGTATGTGTTGCGATTTGAATGATGACGTTTTTACCATCAATCTTCAGTATAAATTCTAAATCTTAACAGAATTGTAACATCGCTGTTATCCTTTCGTGAAAATCAATAATGATTTTTGTATCAACAAAATATTGTATGATGAGAAAAACATTATTGGCACTAATTGCATTTGTAATATTACCTCAAATGTCATTCACACAGCGAATTAAGGGGTCGGATACTCTTCTTCCTTTTTCGCAAAAAGCGGCCGAATTATATATGAAAAATGATATTAAGGCCACTGTTACAGTTACGGGCGGTGGAAGCGGAGTAGGCATTTCTGCTCTTCTGGAGGGAACTACCGATATTGCCCAGTCATCGCGCAAAATTAAGTTCGATGAGCGTAAGAAGCTATCCGAAAAAGGTCATAAAATCAAGGAGGTGATAGTGGCCTACGATGCGCTTGCTGTTATTATTCATCCATCCAATAAGGTGAAAAATCTAACCCGCGAACAACTTGAAGCTATATTCACCGGTAAAATTACAAACTGGAAAGAGGTGGGAGGCGCCGATATGAAAATTGTGCCTTACTCGCGCGAAACTTCGTCGGGCACTTATGAGTTTTTCAAAGAGGTAGTGCTGCAAAACAGAAATTACACGAATGGAATACTCAGTATGCCTGCCACGGGAGCTATCGTACAGTCTATCAGTCAAACTAAAGGTGGCATTGGTTATATAGGGTTGGCATATCTAAACGGTTCTGTAAAGGCTGTAAATATATCCTACGATGGCGGCAAAAACTTTGTAGAGCCAACAGCCGACAATGCTACAAAGGCTTTATACCCTGTGGTGCGCCCGCTTTACTACTATTATGTGTTAAATCAAGAGGCAAAGGTCAAACCGTTTATTGATTATTTGCTTTCGCAAGAAGGACAAGCACTTGTGGATGAAATTGGATTTATTAAAGTGAAGTAACATAATTGAATATTCAGAATAATGAATATAAAAAAGCTTATAAATAGATTGGTAGAGTGGATGATAACCATTAGTGGAATGATAACCACGGTAATTATTCTACTTATTATCATTTTTCTGTTCAAAGAGGGGATAGGGCTGTTCAAATCACCTATTATAGAGAAGGGTTATGTGTTGTGTGTAAATGCTTCCAACCCTGTGGAGAAGCTTAGTAGCCGCCAGATTACTGATGTTTTTGATGGCGATATCGATAACTGGCAGGAGGTGGGTGGTAATGATATGCCAATCGAACTGTTCCGGTTCGACGATATATTCAGTATCTATCCCGAAGATGAGATGGGCGATGATTATGAGAAGTTACCATCTCTTTTGGGTGAAGTGCTTGCCAATCGTGAAGGTGTTATAGCAATTATTCCGCAGGAGTATCTTCCTGAAGGGAATATTGGCATTAAGGTTCTTGCGGGTGATAATATTTCTATTGCTGATGTATTTGCCGGCACTGAGTGGATGCCTGCATCGTCGCCTACACCTCTATTCGGTATTATGCCATTGATATCGGGTACTTTGTGGGTAAGCCTCTCGGCAATTCTTATTGCATTACCATTGGGATTGGGAGTTGCCATTTATCTGTCGGAACTGGCTGGTAATAGGGTGCGCCGTATTTTGAAGCCGGCCATTGAACTTCTGGCGGGTATCCCATCGGTGGTGTTCGGTTTCTTTGGTTTGGTGGTGCTTGTACCTATGATTCAGAGGGTGTTTAACCTTCCTGTGGGTGAAACGGGTTTTGCAGGTAGTATTGTGCTTGCCATAATGGCTCTTCCCACCATAATATCAGTTGCCGAAGATGCCATGCGCAATACGCCGCGTGCCATGCGTGAGGCGAGCCTTGCACTGGGTGCCACTCATTGGCAAACTATCTACAAGGTGGTTATTCCGTATGCTTCGTCGGGTATATCGGCTGCGGTGGTGCTTGGCATTGGGCGTGCTGTGGGCGAAACGATGGCTGTGCTGATGGTTACCGGTAATGCTGCCGTAATTCCTTCTTCGCTGTTTGAGCCGCTTCGCACTATTCCTGCTACCATTGCTGCGGAACTGGGCGAAGCACCTGCCGGAGGGGCACACTATCAGTCGCTGTTTATGCTGGGCGCCATTCTCTTTGTTATCACTCTCATTATCAGCGTGTCGGCCGAAATAATATCAAAAAGAAATCAATATAAAGGATTATGATGATGAATAAAAGAACGAGCCAAAATATTTTCTTCTGGATTTTTCGACTGCTGGGCATTATGGTGCTGTCGTTACTGCTTTGGATACTGGGTTTTGTGGTGTGGAACGGCATAGGAGTTATAAGCTGGGAGTTTCTAACGGAGGCGCCTTCCAACGGAATGACCGCAGGTGGTATTTTTCCTGCTATCGTTGGAACTATGTGTCTGGTGGTGGGTAGTATGGTGGTTGCATTTCCGCTGGGGGTTATGTCGGCTATTTATACATCCGAATATGCCGGTAATGGTAGCATGGTGAGGTTTATTCGTGTGATGACCAATAACTTAAGCGGCATTCCATCCATTGTGTTTGGTCTGTTTGGTATGTCGCTGTTTGTGAATACTTTAGGCTGGGGCGATTCAATTATTGCAGGTTCATTTACTTTAGGTCTACTTGCTCTGCCGGTAGTTATTCGCACTACCGAAGAGGCTTTGAAAGCAATTCCCGATACTTACCGCATGGCCAGTCTTGCATTGGGTGCCACCAAGTTGCAAACTATCGTCAGGGTAGTGCTGCCCATGGCGTTTCCCAATATCATTACCGGCTTGATTTTGTCAATCGGGCGTGTATCGGGCGAAACGGCTCCCATTCTGTTCACGGCTGCTGCCTATTTTCTGCCCAAACTGCCACAAAGCATTTTCGACCAGGTGATGGCGCTGCCCTACCACTTATATGTAATAGCTACCAGTGGCACCGATATCGAGGCGTCGCGCCCCATAGCCTATGGCACTGCTTTGGTGCTTATAGTTATTGTGTTGTTGATGAATGTGCTTGCCGGTGCGGTAAGACACTATTTTGGTAAAAAGGTAAAAACTAATTGATTATGATAATAGCAGAAGATGTTAATTTCTATTATGGTGATTTTCATGCACTTAAAGGAATTAACTTAATGATGGATAAAAATAGCGTTACGGCTCTTATTGGTCCCTCGGGATGCGGTAAGTCAACTTTCCTGAGGCTTTTCAACCGGATGAATGATATGATACCCGGCACTCGTTTAACCGGCCGTTGCTTGGTTGATGATTTTGATGTTTATGATAAGTCTATTAATGTTGATGATTTGCGTAAACGTGTGGGAATGGTTTTTCAGAAACCCAATCCGTTTCCAAAATCAATCTTCGAAAATGTGGCTTACGGATTGAGAGTCAATGGTATTAACGATAAGAAGATTGTTGATGAGCGTGTGGAGGAGTCGCTTCGTGGTGCTGCCCTGTGGCACGAGGTGAAGGATAAACTCAAGAAGTCGGCGTTTGCCCTTTCTGGCGGTCAGCAACAGCGGCTTTGTATAGCAAGGGCTCTGGCCATAAAGCCGTCGGTGCTGCTTATGGATGAGCCGGCATCGGCTCTCGACCCCATTTCTACTTCAAAAATTGAGGAACTAATACACAATTTAAAGGAGAGTTATTCTATTATGATTGTTACTCATAATATGCAACAAGCTGCAAGGGTGAGTGATAAAACCGGGTTTTTTATGTTAGGCAGGTTGGTTGAATTTAATGATACAAAAAAGATTTTTACTAATCCGCTTCACGTTGAAACTCAGAACTATATAACCGGAAGGTTCGGATAATTATTGAATGCTAAAAAAACTGATATAATTATGAAACATACCGAAAAAGAGCTTACTTTGCTAAAGGAGGAGGTAAGCCAGATGTGGTACCTTGTGCTCTCGCAACTTGGTAAGTCAAAAGAGGCACTGCTCACGGGCGATAAGGAACTGGCACTTGAGGTGCTGAGCCGCGAAAAGCGGGTTGACACGTTTGAGCTTAAGATTGAGAGTGACTGTGAAAATTATATAGCTCTCTATGCGCCTGTGGCTGTGGATTTACGCCTTGTGCTGTCGCTCATTAAAATAAGCGCAACACTGGAGCGTATTGGCGATTTTGCCGAGGGAATTGCCCGTTTTGCAGTTTCTGATACTCATAGCTCAATGCCTGCCGAACTTGTTGAGAAGTTGCAGATTGACAAGATGTTGGATACCGTTATGTCGATGCTTTCCGATAGTTTGGCTGCTCTCGAGAGTGAAAATACTCGCCTGGCGGGCCGCATTATGCAGAAGGATGACGAGGTGGATGAGTTGTACCATAATGCAATAGATATTCTCGAGAAGCACTTGAAAATCAATCCCAATGATGCCAGGGTGGCTTTGAAACTGCTGCTGATAGTGAGAAAAATTGAACGTATTGGCGACCATTGCAACAATATAGTGGAGGAGATTGTATTTTATATTGATGCCAAGGTGTTGAAACACAGTAATAATAGTGATGATGCCAAAGGTGATGTAAATAGCTAAAATATTGATTATGCGACACAAAATTCTTGTTGTTGATGATGAGCCCGATATATGTGAAATATTGATGTTTAAGCTGGAAGGTGATGGTTATGAGGTGATTACTGCCAATTCTGCCGAAGAGGCTCTGGCTACCTTGAATTCTGATGTGTCTCTAATCATTCTCGATGTGATGATGGGTGGTATCTCGGGCTATAAAATGGCCGAAAAGCTGCGTAAAGATGGTAATAATATCCCTATTGTTTACCTTACAGCTAAAGATACAGAGAATGATATGTTAACCGGATTTGCCGTGGGTGCCGATGATTATATTTCCAAACCTTTTTCACTTAATGAGGTTTCTGCTCGTGTAAAGGCGGTTCTTAAAAGGGTTGAAACTGCCAATAATAGCAGCGAAGATGCTGTGTGTGAGGTAAATGGCATTAAGGTAGATTTTCAGCAGAAGGAGGTGTGGATTGATGGTAATCCTATTGCGCTCACCAAAACTGAGTTCGGTATTCTGGCTTTGCTGATTGGTAATCAGAATAGGGTCTTTTCGCGCCCAGAGATGATTGACCTTGTGTGGAACGACTCTACTTTTATCACCGAACGTACCGTGGATGTGCATATCAACAGGCTTAGGAAAAAAATGGGCGATAAGGGTCGTTTTATCACCAGTCGCACGGGGTATGGCTATCGGTTTAATGTTGATGAATAGAGTTCTAGTTATGTAGTTAATTGAAATTATAGTATATGAGTTTTCGAAGTAAACTTATAATAAGCTTTCTTATTATTTTTGGACTGTTTGCAGCCGGTATTGTAGTTTACGAAAATTATGATGCAAAAATCAGGCGTGATTCTATGTTGAAAGAGCGCTTGGATGTGTATGCAATGGTTATTTCTAAGCAGATTGCTAAAGATGGCTGGAATCAAAATTCAGAAAAACTCATATCTCTGTTTCCCGAAAAAATCAGAATAACCATCATTGAAAAAGATGGTAAGTTGTTGTATGATAATGCACTAACTTCTATTTCAGAGAATCACTCCAATCGTCCGGAGATAATTCAGGCTATCAGGGATGGCAGTGGCTCGAATGTACGCACTTCATCTTCAAATAATATTACTTATCTCTATTATGCCAAAAATAGTGGAGATGGAACTATAGTGAGGCTGGCTCTACCCAATGATAGTTCGATACATACTTTTATTGAGCCCGACAATGCCTTTCTCTATTTTATGATTGTGGTATTTTTGATTGGTGTTGGGATGATTTATTATGTTGCAAGCCATTTTGGTAAATCGGTTCGTAACCTTCGCGATTTCTCAATTTTACTCTCTTCCAATAGCAACCAGGATGAAACAAAACCTATTTTCCCCGATGATGAACTGGGTGAAATAGGGCAGAGGCTGGTAGATAACATACAGAAAATCAGGAAGAACCAAAATAAACTTAAGCACGAACGCGAGAAGTTGATGCTCCATATTCAATCGTCGGCCGAAGGTGTATGCTTTTTCTATTCCGATGGCAGGGTGGCTTTTTATAATGGTCTGTTTCTGCATTATTATAATATTATTTCTGATAGTGCACTTATTGTAGGCCAACCTATCACCAGGGAGGAGCCTTTTACTAATGTATTTAGCTTTCTGGAGCAGCGTGTGCACGAGAATTTCTACGAGCAACGGTTTTTATATCAGGGAAAGGAGTTTACGCTTAGGGTAAATCTATTTGACGATAAGAGTTATGAATTTATCTTAATAGATATTACTGCTAAGGAGACTACCCGTAAATTGAAGACCGAGATGACTGGTAACATAGCGCATGAGTTACGCACTCCGGTAACCAGCATTCGTGGTTTTCTCGAAATACTGCTCAATGAATCGGTAGATGAATCGAAGTATAAGGATTATCTTAGGCGCGCTTATGTTCAGTCGCAGCGGTTGTCGGAGTTGATTTCCGATATGAGTCTGCTATCAAAAATATCAGATAATCCCGAAGGATTTGTTTTTGGTTCTGTTTCGGTATCTTCTGTGGCACAGCATGTAAAGAGCGATTTGAGTGAGCTTATTGCCGATAATGATGTTGAATTTCATATCGAACTTCCTGATAAAATTATTGTTCGTGGTAACGAGAATCTTATCTACTCCATGTTGCGAAATCTTACCGAAAATGCAATTTTACATGCCGGTCGTGGCGTGGTGATTGTTATAAGTATGAAGGAGTTAATGAATGGAAAAGCCTATTTCTCTTTTTCTGATAATGGCCCTGGTATTTCACCGGCCTATCATCTTAACCGTATTTTCGACCGTTTCTACAGAGTGGGCGAGGGGCGCACTCGCACCAGTGGTGGCTCCGGCCTTGGTTTATCTAT
Source organism: uncultured Marinilabiliaceae bacterium (assembly GCA_964635545.1). Classification (GTDB taxonomy): domain Bacteria; phylum Bacteroidota; class Bacteroidia; order Bacteroidales; family Marinilabiliaceae; genus JAGPIS01. The sequence goes on along the minus strand of CAZWOA010000061.1, from coordinate 10,939 downwards.
AGTGCGCAATATTGTGGCGGTGCACGGTGGCGATATTATGGTTAGGAACCGTGAAGGTGGCGGTCTGCAATTCATTTTTAGTCTGCCCTATGATGTATCGTAACGTGTGATCTTCAAAAATCAAAAAACAGATTATCAAAATAAACTGTTTCTTCATGTATATGAGGATTTTATAAAATTAAATGTGCTTGATTAAAATACATCACTATGTTTTTTGCTTTAAATAGGCTATTTTTATTGAAGTTTTATGAATTTTAAAATATCCCGTTATGAGAAAGATTTTATCAGTTTTAATGCTTCTGATGTTATTGATTAGTGGCTGTCAAAAACCATCATCAAAAATTAAAGTTTATGCATGGTCATCAGGACCGGGAAGTGCTACCGATACCGAATTGATGACTCAATTTAAAGAGTGGAAAACCAATGGCATCGACGGTCTTTTGTATCAGGGCGGTCATAATCCGGCTACATATTCGCGTGTAGGAAAAATAGCCAAGGAGGCCGGACTTGAGTTTCATGCCTGGATACCAACTATGGCGCAGAGCTTGCAGGAAGGACTTTCGGCTGAGTCGTATGCTGTGAACGGCCTTGGTGAGTCGGCTCTCGATAAACCGGCTTATGTTGATTACTATAAGTTCCTTTGCCCCAACCGTGAAGAGGTATATCAATTTTTAAGCAATATGTATATGGCTGTAGTCGAAGTGCCTGAAATAGACGGTGTTCACCTCGATTATATCCGATATCCTGATGTTATCCTTGCCCGTGGCCTGTGGGATAAGTATGGCTTAGTGATGGATCGCGAATATCCGCAGTTTGACTATTGCTATTGCGACAGTTGTGTGCACGATTTTAAGGAACTTACCGGCATTGATATTAAAACGGTTGAAGATCCTTCGGCTGTGCAGGAGTGGAAGCAGTTTCGTTATGATTTGATTACCAATCTGGTAGCTCGTTTGTCTCACGATGTTCATTCTAAAAACAAACAGATTACAGCAGCTGTTTTCCCCGGTCCCCATTCGGTGGCCGAAAAGATTGTGCGCCAGCAATGGGAAAAATGGGATATTGATATGGTGTTCCCTATGAACTATAATGACTTTTATCTTGAAGATACCCACTGGGTAGGTGCAATGGTTAAAGAGGGTGTTGAAGCTCTTGGTAATCAGAAACCTCTATATAGCGGTTTGTTTATTTGTCCCGATCCTGCAAAGAAAACTGTGGAGCCCGACCCTGAAAATCATGGTTTAATGCCCGATGAAATTGGTGCTGCCATTGAGGAGTCGATGAAAAATGGTGCCGCCGGTATATGCCTATTTACTCCCGAAAGAATGACTCCCGAACATTGGGCTGCATTTAAAAAGGCGATATGGGTAAATGAGTAATTTCTAATAAATAATTCACTAAGGGCTGTATCTGTTATGGTTAGATGCAGCCCTTTTTGTATTTATCTCTTTCTTAATTATTGATGTTAATCTAATGGTTTGTGAGTTGCAATAGCGATTCGGTTCCATCCGTTTATGGCAACTATTGCCATTATTATTGCCGAAAGCTCTTTCTCGGAGAATAGCGTTGCTGCTTCATTATAAACATCATCGGGCACCTGGTTGACCGATACTAAGGTGAGTGCTTCGGTGAGTGCCAATGCTGCTCTCTCTTTATCACTGAAAAGTTCGGTCTCGCGCCATGCGTTTAAGAGGAATAGGCGTTGAGGCGTCTCACCTATTTTTATTGCGTCGCGTGTGTGCATATTGAGGCAGAATGCGCATCCGTTGATTTGTGATGCTCTGGTTTTTATAAGCTCATAAAGTTTATGGTCAAGCCCGGTTTTTGCAAGATATTTTTCAAGTCCTATCATTGCTTCGTATGCTTCGGGGGACACTTTACCTAAATCTATCCTTTTTGACATAATGATTGTATTTTATTAATAAAACTTTATTTTGATGATTTATAGATCATCTTTTATACAACCTATGAACAATCAGCACTTTTAATAGTTTAAAAATTAGAGATGATTTTTAATTAAAACCTCAATGCTATGGCAAATAAAGTTAAAGTTATTTCGATAGAGCATCTAACACATGATGTACTCCATCTAACAGTAGAAAAACCTGTAGATTATACCTATGAGCCGGGTCAGGCTGCTGATATAGCAGTAGATAAACCCGGTTGGGATGACAAGTTGAGCGCATTTACCTTTGTGTCACTTCCCGAAGATGATGTTGTGGAGTTTGTTATTAAAACTTATCCGCAGCGTAATAGAGTTACCAATGAACTTCTAAAATCAAAGGCGGGTGATAATGTATTGTTACATAAGCCGTTTGGTAGTATTCGTTACTGTGGCGACGGCATTTTTATAGCCGGTGGCGCCGGTATAACTCCATTTCTGGCAATTCTTAAGAACCTTGAGCGAAGCGGTAAGGTGAACGGTAATAAACTAATATTTGCCAATAAAACTGAGGGTGACATAATTATGAAAGATTATTTTTCAAAACTTCTTGGCAATAATTTTATTAATGTTCTTTCTGAAGAGAGTAAGCCCGGTTATGAACATGGTTATGTAACTGCTCAGTTGATTCAGAAATATGCTGATGATAAACTTAAGTTTTATTACTTATGTGGCCCTAGGCCTATGATGAAGGCGGTGGGCGAGGCATTGACTTCTCTCGGTATTGATAAGAGCCATATTGTTATTGAGGAGTTCTGATGGGAGTGAAGAGTGCTTTTGTTACCGGAGGTGCTACAAGGCTTGGAAAGGCGGTTGCCATTGAGCTTGCACGCCTTGGTTATCATATTGTTTTGCATTTTAATCATTCTGCTGATAAAGCCCGGCTTGTAAAGGAGGAGATAGAGGCAATGGGAGCCCAATGTAGCCTTGTGCAGTTCGATTTTTTAGCTGATAATGATTATTACTCTTTGTTGAATGGCTTCAAATCTAAAGGGTATGATTTACAGGTTCTTGTCAACTCTGCATCCGAATTTGTGCCCTCTTCGCTCGATGATGTCGGCAATGAGATGTTGCACAGACAGATGCGCATAAATTTTGAGAGTGCATATATGCTCACTAAAGCATTTGCCCGTGTTGTGGATTGTGGCGTGGTGATTAATTTTCTCGATACTAAGATTACTAAAAATCAGTCTCGCCACATCGATTATATACTTGCAAAAAAGCTGCTTAAGGAGTTTACTTACCTGACGGCAGTGCATTATGCCCCACAGTTGCGGGTTAACGCTGTTGCACCGGGTCTTGTGCTTCCGCCGGCCGGTGAGGATGTTGGATACTTGCAAAAATTAGCTGAAAATATCCCTCTGAAACGGCACGGTGGTGTTGATGATATTCTTAAAGCTGTCAGGTTTTTACTTGATTCACAATTTATTACCGGACAGGTAATATATGTGGATGGGGGAGACCATTTAACATAACAGTAAACTTAACAATAATCTGAATTAATCAAATATAATGAACTCTGAAATAATACCACATCTTACCCAGATTGCTGTAGAGAAACTGCGGTTACGCGCTTTTATTGGTTTTATGAAGTGGGAGACCGAGAAACTGCAGGATCTGGTTATCTCATTTTCGTTTAAGTACGATTCGTCACTGTCGTCGGTGAGTGACGATGTGGTAGATTCGGTTGATTATAAGAGTATTACCAAGAAGATTATAACTCTGGTTGATAATCAGAAATTCAACTTAATAGAGACGGTAGCCGAACGTATTTATAATCTTATCATTTTGCAAAGTGAGAAGGTGCAGGATGTTAATGTTACTGTGGAAAAGCCTCATGCTCTGCGCTTTGCCGATAATGTGATGGTAAAGATAAATAGTGGAGATCGTTATAATAGTGCTGTTATTGCACTTGGGGCGAATATTGATGCAGAGGCTAATTTCGATATTGCTTTGCAGCATCTTCAACGGATTGGTACGATTGTTAGACGCACCCAATTTATTAATACTCCGCCACTTAAGTTTAAAGATCAGCCCGATTTCCTTAATGGTGCGGTGCTATTGCTAACCCATAAATCCCTTACTGAATTAAAACTCGAACTTAGGCAGATTGAAGCAATAATGGGACGGGTGCGCAGTGAAAATAAAAATGCGCCTCGTAAAATAGATCTCGATGTGCTTACTTATAATAATTTTGTGATTGATAAAGAGATGGATCAACTTCCGTTTTTAATTGAATTTGTGAAGTATCTGCTGCCGGAGATTGCATTTAAAAACCAGGAAGGGTAAAAAGTAGCAAGAGAGAAGTTCAATTAGCAATTAGCAATGAAAAGTATCGAGAGTATCGAGAGAGGCAAAAGGACCGAGAGGGTGGTGAAATTAACGAGTTTAAAAGTAAAATAGTTAAAAAGTAAGTCATGTCATAAAAAAGTAACGCAAGTATCGGGAGGGGCGAAAGGAAGTCATGAAGTCGTGAGGTCACTTCCCTCTGCCCCTTGTTTGCCGCTCGGTACTGCCGCTTGGTTCACCAAGAACGAGGGGCTAAATGGTTCTGTATTTGCAATAATAATTGTACATAGTTTATCCTCATTTTTCAACTCTCAACTTTTAATTTTTTAAAAGGTGTTTCTTTATGGGGGGCATGCAGGACGTGTCCCGCCTGAGTGGGAGAACGCAAAGCATAATAACGCAAATAACGCAAATAACGCAAAGTACAGGTTGTCATCTGTAAATTTTCTGATTTTCACTCTCTTTGCGCTCTTTGCGAAATCCTGGCGGCCTTGGCGTGAACCATTTTTTCAAAAAACTAATTTCAAAGCGTCAGAATAATTTTCCCGTTAAAGTCTCTCGAATCCATAAGTGCATGTGCTTTAGCTGCTTCTGCCATTGGGAAACGGTACTCAACCATGCTTTTAAAACCTTTGCTCTCAATAAGTGGATATGCATTTTTAAATATATCGGCAGCCAACTCAGCCTTAAACTCAACTTCCCTTGCCCTTAGTGTGCTACCTGTGATGTTAAGTCGTTTTTGCATAACTTTAATGATGTTAATTGGCGGTTTTGCACCCTCCATGGCGTTGATATATACCAAACGGCCATCGGCACGTAATAGGTCGAGGTTGATATCCAGATATTCGCCTCCCACACTGTCGAGAATCAAGTCGATAGATGAGTTGCCAAGTGCTTCTAATATGTTTTGTTCCTTGTAGTTAACTACTTTTTTTGCTCCCAGCGAACGGCAATATTCCTCTTTTTCGGGTGAGCTAACCAATGTGTGTGCATTGGCGCCAAACAGTGTAACCAGTTGAATTGCCATTGAGCCGATACCACCCGAACCACCATAAATAAGCACATCATCGCCTTTCTTCAATCCTCCGCGTTGAAAAATATTGTGCCACACGGTGAATAGTACTTCGGGTAGGGCTGCAGCATCCTGGAGTGTTATGCCTTGGGGGATGGGTAGGCAGCTACCCTGGTGTGCCACTACATATTCAGCATATCCTCCTCCGGCAATAAGAGCACACACCTCCTGTCCTAGTTTCAGATTTTTTACGTTGCTACCCACTTGTTCGATAATTCCCGAAACTTCAAGTCCTAGAATATCTTGTACAATTCCTTTGGGCGCAGGGTATTTGCCGCGTCGTTGTATTATATCGGGACGGTTAATGCCTGCCGCCATCACTTTTATAAGTACTTCATTATCATTATAAACTGGTAACTCTCGCTCTTCAACATGTAGAACGGACGCATCACCGGGAGTATTAAAAACTATAGCTTTCATATTTGCAATATTTTTTATTTTCGTAAAGGAGTGATAAAGATAGAATCTTTTTAAATTATCTACTAATTATCAAACCCCTCGAGGTAGCTAATTTGCCATTTTCCGTTGATTTTAACAGCTTTCACCCTATAGTTAAAGTATTCACTCCAGTCCGATTTTCCCCATGTCCATGTGTATTCTGCACTTTTATTGTCAATGCTGATGATGTTTATCTCCACTACCTCCCACGGATTGTCGTAGGGGGTATCCTGGCAGTTACACCATGGATTGGCACCTGCGTATGGAGGCAAATCTTGCAATTCAATTTGGTACTCGCCCGATTTGATTTTCTCGTCAATCGACACTACATAATTTCTGTAATTTTCTAAAAATTCATCAGCAAAAAAACCGGATAATTCTAAGTTTTTCAACTCACCCTTCAATACATCCATATCCAATCCGGTTGCTATACCCTTATCATCATCAAAAATAAGTTCAATACCCGCGAATGGCTCTCTTTTGTCTTGCCAGCTCAATGCTTCGCGAGTTAGTTTTTTTAATGACTTTATATCGGATATTGTTTGAGAATATATTGATAATGAAAGTGTTGACAGAAGTATGAATGTGGATGTTTTAATCATTTCATCGTGGTCTTAATATTTTTTTCACTCTACGAAAATATCGTATGCTCGACAGCATAAGTGCAATGCCTATGCCCGAATATATGGAGGCTAATATGTGCCTTGGAATGTCTGTTTCGCGGAGTGAAATCCCTATTCCCACCATTACGATTATCAATATTATACTTCGCCACGATACGAAAGCAAAAACACAAGGCCGCTGTTGCATAGCATCTATTCTTCTCAGGTTTTTATCTACTAATCGTAAAAATCCGAAGTGATGAATAAGCATTGCCATGATAAACCCTATTATAGCATATAAAATGGCTGTGTTTTCGGAGTACTCGTCGAGCCAGCCAATGGCGTAACGGTTGAGTAACAAGCCTGCGATAAACCACATTAGCCCCGAAAGCATAAGCAGTGTGGTTTTAGGAACTGCCGGCTTGTAGTTTGTTATATTACAATTAGACATCATAATATCAGGTTTTGTTTTCTTAAAGTAAATATAAGCAATTTCAGTATAAAAAAGGAGAATTTTTACAAGAAAAGAAAAAATGAAAGAGTTTAATATCTTTTTTATTTGTAAATTGAGGGTTGGTTAATTTATAATAATCCAAATTTTATTACGATGAAATATCAAAATGCCCGTTCAGTAAAGAGTATTACTGTGAACGGAAAACAATATAGATTCTGCTCGCTTAGGGCTTTAGGTGAGAGTAGGGTTGGGCATCTGCCTTTCAGCATTCGCATATTACTCGAAAATGTGCTTCGTAATTATAATGGTTTCAGCATTATCGACCAACATGTGGATACCTTATTGAGCTGGCAGCCACAGCCCATCGATAGTGATGTGCCTTTTATGCCGGCACGCATTCTGATGCAGGATTTTACGGGTGTTCCGGCTGTGGTGGATATGGCTTCCCTAAGGGCTGAGTTTGTTAGGCATGGCAAGGATGGTAACCTTATAAACCCTGCAATACCGGTAGATTTGGTTATTGACCATTCGGTGCAGGTTGACTATTTTGGAACTGATTATGCCTTCGATAAAAATGTGGAGCTTGAGTTTGAGCGTAATAGGGAGCGCTATGAATTGCTGAAATGGGCTCAAAAAGGGCTAGAGAACTTTACTGTTGTGCCGCCGGGAATGGGCATTTGTCATCAGGTGAACCTTGAATATCTTGCTAAGGGAGTTACTGCTGATAGCGGATGGCTATATCCCGATACTTTGGTGGGTACCGATTCGCATACTCCTATGGTTAACGGTATAGGTGTGGTGGCGTGGGGAGTGGGCGGTATAGAGGCTGAGGCGGCTATGCTTGGGCAACCCATATTTTTTACTTGTCCACAGGTGGTGGGGCTCAAATTGACAGGCGTTATTCCCGAGCAATGCACTGCAACAGATATGGTGCTGGCGGTAACCCGCCTATTGAGAGATGCTGGCGTAGTGGGTAAATTTGTTGAAGTTTTTGGCGATGGACTTGATAACCTTACTGTTACCGATAGAGCCACTATATCTAATATGTCGCCCGAATTTGGTTGTACAGTTACTTATTTTCCTGTTGATGGTCAGACAATCGGCTATATGAGAGCTACCAATAGAAGTGAGGAGCAGATTGAGATAGTTGAGAAATATTGTCGTGAGAATATGCTATGGCGCAGTGGTACCGAGGAGATTGAGTACTCGCAAGTTGTAGAGTTGGATTTATCATCCTTGCAACCCACTGTTTCGGGTCCTAAACGTCCGCAAGATAAGATATTGGTTAAGGATTTGGCAGTTAAATTTACCGATATACTTAAAAATGAGTTTAATCGTAATTATCAGCCCAAAGACCATCGTGCCGAGTATGCTATGCTGATAGAGGGAGGCTCCGGCACTGAATTCACTAGGGCAAGAGAACAGTCTGCCGGTTCGGCTAAGCCCGATGTGGTTGTTGATGCACATAGAGCGGTGCGTGTAAAGGAGAAAAATCGAGAGTTTGTGGTTAGTGATGGTAGTGTTGTTATTGCCGCCATTACCAGTTGTACCAACACATCCAATCCTGCTGTGATGGTGGGTGCAGGCCTTCTTGCTCGTAAGGCAGTGGAGCGTGGGTTAAGGACTAAATCGTGGGTGAAAACTTCATTGGCACCAGGCTCAAAAGTTGTTACACGTTATCTTGAACGTGCAGGATTAAATCATGACTTGGATGCATTGCGTTTTCATACCGTTGGTTATGGATGCACCTCATGCATCGGTAATTCGGGACCTCTTCCACCGGCAATTGCCGATGCTGTAGATAAAGGTGAACTTGTAGTAGCTTCGGTGCTTTCGGGCAACCGTAATTTTGAAGCTAGGGTACATCCGCAGGTTAAGATGAATTTTCTGATGTCGCCCATGCTTGTGGTTGCCTATGCCATAGCCGGGCGGATTGATATTGACTTGATTAATGACCCTATTGAGCTGGATCCCAATGGCGAACCGGTATATCTGAAGGATATATGGCCATCGCGTGATGAGATACGAGATACTATAAAAGAGTGTGTACATAGTGAGGATTTTAATGATGTGTATAGTGTTATCTTTGATGGTGCAGAGGATTGGCAGAACCTTGATGTGAATCTAGATCGTAACTTCAAATGGAACGACTCTTCAACCTATATCAAGGAGGCACCGTTTTTTGAAAATATAAGGGAGAAGCCCAATCCGTTGACTGATATTACTGATGCAAATGTGCTGCTGTACCTTGGCGATTCGGTAACTACCGATCATATTTCGCCTGCCGGATCATTTAAAGCCGACTCAGCAGCAGGTGTGTATCTATTACAAAATGGGGTTGAACGTGAGGATTTTAACTCTTATGGCTCACGTAGAGGTAATCATGAGGTGATGATGAGGGGGACATTTGCCAATGTGAGGATTAAAAACCGTATTGCAGATCGCGAAGGAGGATATAGTAGGTATTTACCCACCGGCGACGTGGGTACTGTATATGATGTTGCCATGAGATATAGAGATGAAAACAGATCGCTCATAATATTTGCAGGTAAAGAGTACGGCTCGGGCTCATCGCGCGATTGGGCAGCAAAAGGGACGTATCTGCTAGGAGTGAAGGCTGTTATAGCCGAGAGTTTTGAGAGGATACACCGCAGTAATTTGGTGGGTATGGGAGTGGCACCTCTTGAATTTGTGAGTGGTGAAAATGCATTGTCGTTAGACCTTGATGGCACCGAATGTTATTCTATTACAGGGCTGGCCACTAATCTTGAGCCACATAAGGTTGTTGATGTGAAGGCTACTCATCCATCTGGTAGGGTGGTGAGGTTTAAAGCGGTAGCACGGCTCGACTCTGATATTGAGATTGAATATTATAAACATGGAGGTATTTTACAGTACGTTCTAAGAGGTTATTTATTATAATATGATATTGCTCATGAAAATTTTTTTCACAAGGTTGATATTTATCTGCTTTTAACTTGCTTTGGTGCCCTATTTTTGTTGAAAACGAATAGATTTTTTCATGGCAGCATTAAAAAAGTTGAAAGAGTGGCGGTTTTTAACCCGTCGCAGGTTGGAGGCAGTGGTTTTTCTTATGCTGTTCTTGATGTTTTTTGGCTATATCGGGCATGTGATGGGCGTTGGCAATATGCTTAATACCATAATGAGAACCAGTCACGACCTGCTTGTCAATACTGTTTTCTTCATAATGGGTATAACTGTGCTTAGCGGTGCCCTAAGTCGTTTGTTGATAGAGTTTGGTGTTGTGAGACTGCTTGAGGTTATTATGGCTCCACTTATGAGACCGCTGTATAACCTTCCAGGTGTTGCTTCATTGGCAGGGTTAATGTCGTTTTTTTCTGATAATCCAGCCATTATAAGCCTTAGCACCGATAAGAACTTTAGTCGCTATTTTCGTACTCACGAACTTATCTCGGTAACCAATTTCGGCACTTCATTTGGAATGGGCATGGTGGTAATTGCCTTTATGACGGGTTTGGGCTATTTCTCGGGAGCCATTATAGGACTTGTGGGAGCTGTATTTGGTGGAATATTGGCAACCCGACTTATGCAAAGGCTCATAAAGGGGAAAGTACCTGCTGATGATGGCGACTTTGTGCCTTCGGGCAATGAGGATAAAATTTCGTTTAAAAGTAGTGGGACCTATTTCGATAGATTCTTGAATGCACTTCTCGACGGTGGAAAATCAGGTGTTCAACTTGGATTGGCCATAATACCGGGAGTGCTGGTAATCAGTTCTATAATAATGATTATAACCTTTAAGGCGGCTGATTCTTCGGTGGGATACCAGGGCATTGCCTATGAGGGTGTGCCCATTTTACCCTATTTGGCAGGCAAACTGTCGTGGCTCTTTGAGGCTCTTTATGGCTTTAAACAGCCCGAACTCATTGCTTTCCCTGTTACTTCGCTTGGTGCTGTGGGTGCTGCCCTTTCGCTGGTTAAAGCTTTTATTGAGCAGGGCATCATTGGTATTAACGAAATTGCTGTGTTCTCGGCTATGGGTATGTGCTGGAGCGGGTTTTTGAGCACTCACACAGCTATTTTGGATGCTCTCAAATTTCGGTCTCTCACGCCATTATCTCTTATTTCGCAAACCATCGGTGGCCTATTTGCAGGTGTTG
>CAZWOA010000060.1:0-20344 GCA_964635545.1 uncultured Marinilabiliaceae bacterium | reverse complement strand
GTAAATGAAGTTCTAAAGTAGTGAAAAATGTCAATAAAAAATTCTTTTGGCGGGGAATTAGATTTTCAAAGACCCAAAAGCACGAGGCTGTGCATAGAATTACGCACAGCCTCGCTTTTCACCAACAAAAAATAAAGACACTCTTTACATTGGTTTTAATGTTAACATTCGGGTTTTGACAGGAACCGGTCTATTGAGCGGGCAGCCCTGCGCCCCGATGCAATGGCTTTAACAACCAAGCTGGCGCCAAGAGTAGCATCTCCTGCCACAAATATCTTTTCAGTGGAGGTATTTCCTGAGAAATCGCTTTTTATATTCTTGCGGGCATCAACCGTGAGGTTAAGATTTTCTACCAACCCGGCTTGTAGCGGATGCACAAAACCCATTGCCAACAGCACAAGGTCGGCTTTCAGTATCTCGGTTTCTCCTGTGAGAGACGATTTTACCTCCACTCCGCTTACGTAACCATTCTCACCGATGAAACGTTCGGTGGCAAGCGACCAACGACGTTCGCAACCTTCCTCGTGTGACGACGAAATTTTCAAAATATTGGGATAGTAGGGCCATGGCGTATCAGGATTTTTGCCGATTGGAGGTTTTGGCATAATCTCTATCTGGGTAACAGATGCCGCCCCTTGGCGAATGGATGTACCTACGCAGTCGGATCCGGTGTCGCCACCGCCAATCACAAGCACATTTTTGCCCTTTGCCGACAGAGGATCGTTATCGTCAACCACCCAGCGGGCTGCAACGGCTCTGTTCTGATTTTTCAGAAAGTCGAGGGCAAAATGTATGCCTTTAAGCTCACGTCCGGGTGCCTGTAAGTCGCGTGGAACTCCCGAGCCTATGGCGATACACACAGCATCAAAGCCTTCGGTAATGGCTGTTAAGTAAGTGTTGCACACAAACTTAACGCCCTGTTCCACCATAATATCTATGCGTCGGTCGATAATCTTCTTGTTGAGTTTGAAGTCGGGGATACCCAGACGAAGCAAACCGCCGGGAGTCTCGTCGGCCTCAAATACCGTTACCGAATATCCCTTTTGGCTCAGTTGGTTGGCACAGGCAAGTCCTGCCGGTCCCGATCCTATTACGGCAACCTTCTTGTTTATCTTCTTTGCCGGCTTGAAGGGCTTTACGTAACCTTCGGAAAAGGCTTTTTCAATTATCGCCACTTCATTTTCGCGGATGGTGATAGGCTCACCGTTGATATTGAGCACACAGCCCTTTTCGCATGGTGCAGGACATACTCTACCTGTAAATTCGGGGAAGTCGTCCGTTTGCTGAAGATTGTCGTAAGCCTTCTGCCACTCGCCACTATACACTAGATCTTGCCATTCGGGCGGACGGTTGCCCAGCGGGCAGCTAGAGTGGCAAAACGGAACTCCGCAATCCATACATCTTGATGCTTGTTCAATCCTATCCTTCTCGCATAAAGTCTGTTCAACCTCGCCAAAATCTATTACTCGCTCGTGCAACGGACGATACCCTGCTTCTTTGCGTGCTATCTCTAAAAAACCTTTATAATTTCCCATGCCTCAATAATCTTGTTGAACTTTAGAAATTCGTTGTTCTAACACTCGCATCTGCTCCTCGTGAAGCACTTTTTTATACTCTATGGGTGTTACCTTGATGAAGTTGGCAAGCAATGATTCGTCATCAACCACAGCCTTTGCAACTTTACTGCCTGTGTATCGATAATGATTCGATATCATCGACATTAGTTCGTCGCGGTCGGCCTTATTATCTATGAGCGATAGCTCCAGCATATCCATATTGCATCTCGAATCGAAATTACCGTCGGCATTCCACACGTAGGCAATTCCTCCGCTCATACCAGCACCAAAATTTCGTCCGGTATATCCCATCACCAGCACGCGTCCGCCTGTCATGTATTCGCAACAGTGTTCTCCTGCTCCTTCAACCACGGCTATCGCACCGCTATTACGCACGCAGAAACGTTCACCTACACGTCCGTTGATATAGACCTCGCCCGATGTGGCTCCATACATTAGAGTATTGCCCGCTATTACGTTTCTCGATGCTTCGTAGGTTGATCCTTCGGCCGGAGATACAAATATTTTACCTCCCGACAGACCCTTGCCCAAGTAGTCGTTGGCCTCGCCTTTCAGAATAAAAGTAACGCCTTTGGCAAGGAATGCTCCGAAGCTCTGTCCGGCAGATCCGCTGAATGAAACGGTAAAGCTATCGTGTGGCAACCCGTCATCTCCATATTTGAGTGCTATATTGCCAGATAGAGTGGCACCCACGGCACGGTCGGTATTCGTTATTTCAAGATTAACTGTTTTTGCTCCTACATTGTATGCAGTGTTGAGCTTTATGTTCAACTCCGAATCGGGATACATCTCCTGAGTTGTAAACTGGCGTAAAGGCTCTTTGCCTGCAAAGCGTGCTCCGGCAAGGATTTTGGAAAAATCGGCTTTGTCGATTTTAGAGACTCCCGAATCGGGCTTCACAACCAGAAGGTCGGTGCGCCCCACAATGTCGTCGAGCGATTCAAAGCCCATCTCTGCAATTATCTCTCTCACCTCTTCTGCAAGAAAAGTAAAGAAATTAACCAGATAGTCGGCATCACCGGTAAATCGGCTGCGCAGCTCTTTATTCTGAGTTGCCACACCCACCGGACATGTGTTTAGGTGGCATTTACGCATCATCACACAGCCAAGCACAATGAGTGCGCTGGTAGCAAATCCAAACTCCTCGGCTCCAAGCAGTGCCTGAATTACAATATCGCGTCCTGTTTTTATCTGTCCGTCAACCTGAAGGGCTACGCGCGACCGTAATCCGTTAAGAACTAGCGTCTGCTGAACCTCTGCAAGACCTATCTCCGAAGAGATACCGGTGTGGCGTATGGAACTCATCGGGCTTGCGCCTGTTCCACCCTCGCAACCGCTTACGGTTATGGCATCGGCTTTGGCTTTCACTATTCCTGCGGCGATTGTTCCAATGCCACTCTCGGCCACAAGCTTCACGCTTATCCTTGCCTTTGGATTAACATTCTTCAGGTCGAAAATCAGCTGGGCAAGATCTTCGATGGAGTAAATATCGTGGTGTGGCGGTGGCGATGTAAGCGAAATTCCGGGAAGCGAATGACGTGTCTTTGCGATAACTTCATCTACCTTAAAACCAGGCAGCTGACCGCCTTCGCCGGGCTTTGCACCTTGCGCAATTTTTATCTGTATCTCGTCGGCATTTACAAGGTAAGAAGCCGTAACACCAAATCGACCCGATGCAACCTGCTTGATGGCACTACGAGCCGAAGTTGAAAAACGCTCCGGATCTTCGCCTCCCTCGCCGGTGTTGCTCTTACCGCCAATGCGGTTCATGGCAACGGCCAACGCCTCGTGAGCCTCTTTACTTATCGACCCGAACGACATAGCACCCGTAACAAAACGGCGCATAATGGATTCTGCCGGCTCAACACGCGAAACATCCTTGGGGTTACGGATATAATCCAGCCTGTCGCGCAGGAAAATAGGATGTGGTTTGCCGTCAACAATGGCAGTATATTCTTTAAACTTCTCGTAACTTCCCAGTCGCGTTGCAATTTGCAGTTTTGCGATAGTGTCGGGATTCCAGGCATGTTGCTCACCTTCATTGCGATAGCTGTATTGTCCCAAATCGCCCAGATCTTCTCCTTTAAAGGCAGCACTGTGGAAACGCAATATATCGGTTGTTATGTCGTCGATATCAACCCCGCCAACAGACGACGTAGTGCCTGCAAAATAACTGTCGATAATTTTGTGTGACAGACCAACCGATTCAAACAGTTGGGCGGCACGGTACGAACCGAGGGTAGAAATACCCATCTTAGATATAACTTTCAACAGCCCTTTGCCCACCGATTTAATGTAATTCTTCTCTGCTGTGGTATAATCGAGCAATAAGGCTCTGTCTTTCACCAATTTATTGATGATGGCAAACGCCATGTAAGGATTGACCGCACTTGCACCATAGCCAAGCAGCAGGGCAAAATGCATTACTTCGCGCGCATCGCCTGTTTCGACTATTAGTGCAGTCTGCGTTCTTTTTCGTTTTGATATAAGATGATTATGAACCGCCGAAACAGCCATCACACTTGGCACTGCCGCATGATTCTCGTCAACTTTCCTATCCGAAATAATTACGTAATTGAAATGCTCATCGACTGCAGCTTCAGCCTCGCTGCAAAGACGTTGTATGGCGGCAGTTACACCGGCAGCACCATCAGCAATAGGGAATACAGCATTGATGGTGAGCGTTCGGAATCCTTTGTAGTCGATGTGGCGCAAAATATCCAAATCGCGATTGGTCAAAATAGGCTGTTTGATATGCACCATCTTGCATAACTCATCCGAAGGCGATAGCAGATTCTTGTCTATGGCACCAATATATCCTTCAAGAGACATAACTAGTTCTTCCCTTATAGGGTCGATGGGAGGATTTGTTACCTGAGCAAACTGCTGTCGGAAATAGTTGAACATCAGTTGTGGTTTATCCGAAAAAAGAGACACAGGAGTGTCGTTACCCATCGAGGCGGTTGGCTCTGCACCACTCTGCGCCATGGAAGTGACTATACGGTTAATCTCTTCGTCGAAATAACCGAATGCCTTGATCATCACATCTACGTTGGAAACCTCCACCGATGCCTTACGTCCCGAGGTTATCTCTTCGAGATGGATTCTATTCCTTAGAAGCCATTCGCTATAAGGAAACTCTGCTGCAAGAGCGTCTTTAAGCTCTTTATCGCGATAGATTGTTCCCGTATGAGTGTCGATAAGAAGAATTTTGCCCGGTTGAAGTCGTCCTTTTTCTACCACAGTAGATGCATCGACAGGCAGGACACCTGCTTCGGAAGCAATAATCATTGTTCCGTCGGAAGTGAGCGTGTAGCGTGCAGGGCGAAGACCGTTGCGGTCGAGCATACCACCTGCATACCGGCCGTCGGAAAATAGGAGAGTGGCAGGGCCATCCCAAGGCTCCATGAGGATAGAGTGATATTCGTAGAACGATTTAAGCTCCTGCGAAATAGGATTTTTATCGTTAAAACTTTGAGGAACAAGCATTGCCAATGCATGGGGTAGTGACATACCAGCCATGGTGAAAAATTCAAGCACGTTATCGAGCGAAGCACTGTCGCTCATTCCGCGCTGAACCACCGGATTGATAACCGATTCGTCGCCAAGCAGTGGCGATTGGAGTACACTCTCGCGAGCCTCACTCCACCGCCTGTTGCCGCGAATGGTATTTATTTCGCCGTTGTGACCCAAAAGTCTGAACGGCTGAGCCAGAGCCCATGAAGGAAAGGTGTTGGTGCTGAAACGCGAATGTACAAGAGCTATCCCGCTGGTGATTGCCGGATTTTGCAGGTCGGGGAAATAGCCTCTTAGCTGCGCCGACGATAGCATACCCTTGTATATCATGTTTTTGGTGTTGAGACTCACCACATAAACATTGCCAAGTTCCTTCTCTATTCTTCTTCGAGTGCGGTAAAGCCTCACATCGAGAGTAAGCTCACTTGGCTCTTCTTCGGTAATGAAAATCTGTTTTATTGCAGGTTCTGCAGTAATGGCACCATGACCAAGCATCGAGTTGTCGGTGGGAACATCACGCACGGCGATTAGCGATAGACCTTCAGCCTTTGCAGACTCACCGATGGCTTTTATGATGTCATCGTGAGTGTGCTCATCCTTAGGCAAGAACACTAATCCGGTACCGTAGGTTTCCTTCTCGGGAACTGCAATGCCTTGAAGAAGAATGAATTCGTGAGGTATTTGAATCATAATACCTGCTCCGTCGCCTGTGGCAGAATCTGCACCTTCGGCACCCCGGTGAATCATATTCTCAAGTATCTTAAGTCCGTCATCAATAATACGGTGCGACTTCTTGCCATGAATGTTTAGCAGCAATCCCACTCCACATGCATCATGCTCATACTCGGGATTATAGAGATATTGACCGACTTCTGGCTGATTGGTATGGTGCTTCATAATTTTCATCGTATAAATAATATTTCTCTGTATTTTGGAAGTGTCCACATTCTGTCGTCAACTATTAACTCCAGCTTGTCGATGTGGTATCGAATAGACTCGGTAAGAGGCACCACTGTGTCGTGATATGCTATTGCTTTTTCGCGTTCCGATGCGATGCCGTTAGCTTTCTTGCGGGCTTGGGTCATCTCTGCACTCTTTTCGATGATGAAGTCGATGTGCGCGCTTATCTCTTTGATGATTCTCTTGTCCTGACGTATCATCACCTCCGACTCCTCTTTTGGGAATAGATTGTTGATTTTGAACACATTATCGAGCAATACCGACTGGTAGGCCGATGCCACAGGCACGATATGATTCATTGCAAGGTCGCCAAGCACACGCGATTCTATCTGTATCTTCTTGGTGTAGGTTTCCAGTTTCACCTCGCTGCGCGACTCAATCTCGTCGTGGCTCAATACGCCGCATTTCTCGAATATCGCTACGTTTTCGGGAAGCTTGTAGTTGTCGAAAATCAACGGAATGCTTGTCTCGCAGTCCAAACCACGTTTCGCAGCTTCTTGTTTCCACTCTTCACTGTAGCCGTTGCCCTCGAAGTGAATGGCTTTACATTCGCCAATCAAGCGTTTCACAACTGTTATTATGGCCTTCTCTTTTGCTGTTCCTTTGTTGATGAGTCCGTCCACTTCGGTCTTGAAATCGACAAGCTGAGCAGCCACGGCAGTATTGAGGGTCAGAATTGCTTCGGCACAGTTGGCCGATGAGCCCACGGCACGAAACTCGAAACGGTTGCCTGTGAATGCAAATGGCGATGTGCGGTTACGGTCGGTATTGTCGAGCAGTACTTCTGGAAGGTGAGCCACACCAAGTCTTAGTGCTGCCTTTTCGTCGAAGTGAATAACATCATCGGTATTGGTTTGTTCCAATTTATCAAGCACATTGCTGATCTGTTTTCCCAGAAATATGGAAACGATGGCCGGAGGTGCTTCATTGGCACCAAGGCGATGCACATTGGTTGCCGAGCTAATGGATGCCTTCAACAGTCCGTTGTGTTTATATACGGCCATCATGGTATTTACCAAGAAGGTGATAAATTGAAGGTTTTCAATACCGCTCTTACCTGGCGAGAACAGGTTGACACCAGTGTTGGTACCCATGCTCCAGTTGTTGTGCTTTCCTGAACCATTGACCCCTTTGAATGGTTTTTCGTGAAGCAGAACTCTGAAACAGTGGCGACGTCCCACCTTTTTCATTATCGACATCAAAAGAAGGTTGTGGTCGTTGGCAAGGTTAACCTCTTCATATACAGGGGCAAGCTCGAACTGGTTGGGTGCTACTTCGTTGTGACGAGTCTTAACCGGAATGCCCAGTTTAAGAGCTTCATTCTCAAGATCGGTCATGAAAGCAAGCACGCGCGAAGGTATTGATCCGAAGTAGTGATCTTCAAGTTGTTGATTCTTTGCACTCTCGTGTCCCATGAGCGTTCTGCCCGTAAGGCGAAGATCGGGACGTGCAGCCCAGATAGCCTCATCTACAAGGAAATACTCCTGTTCCCAACCAAGGAAAGAGACAACCTTGGTTACATTCTCATCGAAGTAATTGCATACTCCGGTAGCAGCCTTGTTGAGGGCGTGTATAGAGCGTAGGAGAGGGGTTTTGTAGTCGAGAGCCTGTCCGGTATAGGCAATAAAAACAGTTGGAATACAAAGCGTGTCACCTACCACGAAAGCAGGCGATGAAGCATCCCAAGCCGAATATCCGCGTGCCTCAAAGGTGTTGCGAAGGCCACCGTTAGGAAAACTTGATGCATCGGGTTCTTGCTGAACGAGGAGCTTGCCTGCAAACTCTTCGATAACACCGCCCATAGAGTCATGCTCGATAAAGGCATCGTGTTTTTCGGCCGTTCCGCCAGTGAGAGGCTGAAACCAGTGAGTATAATGAGTGGCACCCATATCCATAGCCCATTGTTTCATGCCGGTAGCAACACCATCGGCAATGGCACGATCGAGAGGAAGTCCGTTATCGATAGAATCGGTAAGTTTCTTAAAGGTGTAGGTCGAAAGATAACGTTTCATCTTTTCGCGGTTGAACACGTTTTTTGCAAAGTCGTCAGCTGGTCGTTTTTCATTACTCACCACAACAGCTTTGCGGCCTAAAGCCTCACGGAGAAGCTCAAATCTCAATGTACTCATATTGTTCAAGTTTAGTGTATCACATTCCAATTTTTAATTCTGTCGATGGCTATTTCCACGTTTTTGCTGTTGGCAAATGCCGTGAGCCTAAAGTATCCCTCGCCCGATGGTCCGAAGCCAACTCCAGGTGTACCCACTATTTGGCACTCGTTGAGCAGCTTGTCGAAAAATTGCCATGAAGTCATTCCCTTAGGAATTTCAAGCCAGATATATGGAGCATTTACGCCTCCATAGACATTGAATCCGGCATATTTCAGCCCATCTATAATCGTCCTTGCATTATTCATATAGTAGGCAATTGTTGCCGATATCTGTTTCTGCCCATCTTCGCTGTAAACTGCCTCTGCCGCACGCTGCACCGGATATGCCACACCGTTAAATTTGGTGCTTTGATGTCTTCGCCACAACGAGTTGAGCATCACCGGGTTTCCTTTGCTATCGTAAACCTTCAACTCTTTGGGCACAATGGTATATCCGCAGCGAAGACCTGTAAAACCGGCAGTTTTTGAGAAACTACGGAACTCAACGGCCACCTCTTTGGCTACTTCAATCTCATATATTGATTTGGGGATAGAAGGATCGCCAATAAATGCCTCGTAAGCCGAATCGAAAAGAATTATCGAATTATTGGCTTTTGCATACTTAACCCAAGCTGTTAGCTGATTTTTGGATAGCACACTTCCGGTTGGATTATTGGGTGAGCACAGATAAATAACATCGGCATGAGACTTTGGTATTTGAGCCGCAAAATCTTTCTCCTTGGGGCAGTCGAGATATACTATATTACTCCATCTCCCATCGGTCTGCATCGTTCCGGCGCGTCCTTCCATCACATTGGTATCGATATACACCGGATACACCGGGTCGCTCACCGCAACCACATTATTAGCCGAGAGAATATCTCCAAAATGGCCAAGCGAACTTTTGGCTCCGTCGTTAATAAAAACCTCATCGGCAGTTAATTGAATGCCACGTGCGACATAATCGTTTTCGATGATTGCATTTTTAAGGAAGTCGTAGCCACACTCAGGCGCGTAACCTCTAAAAGATAAATTAAAAGCCATATCGTAGGTTGCCGCATGAAGAGCCGAAACCACGCTATAACAAAGCGGCTCTGTTACATCACCGATTCCCAAAGATATTACGTTCGCTTCAGGATAACTCTCTTTATATGCTGCCACCCGTCGGGCTACCTCACTAAAAAGATAGTTCTCTGATAATAAATTGAAATTTTCGTTTATCTGTATCATATTATGTAATTTCCGCTAAATACCCATTCTGCTCCACCGGTCAGTATCACTCTGCCGGTTTTTTCATTCCACTCCACTTCTACTTCGCCGCCTAGCAACTCAATTACAGCCTTCCTGTTTGCAACACCACGGATGACGGCTGCCACCAACGTGGCACACGCACCTGTACCACACGCCAATGTCTCGCCGCTTCCACGCTCCCACACCCTCATCCGAATCCTATTACGCGATATGATTTGAGCAAACTCCACATTAGTTCTTTCGGGGAAAAGTGCGTTATTTTCAATTTTTCGACCCACACCCTCAACATCAAAAGATGCCGTATTGCCGATGAAAGTAACAGCATGAGGATTTCCCATTGATACACAAGTAAAATCCATTCCGTCGATGGGAACATTAACCGTTTGGAAATAATTGACCGGAATCTCATTACTCTTCAACAGGGGCATATCCATGTCCACACTTACTTTACTCACTTTGTCGCCATCGATGGTGAGGTGCAATATTTTGATTCCTGAACCTGTCTCAAGTCGTATCTCACTTTGGGTAGTTATTCCCTTCTCGTAGAGATATTTACCCACACAGCGTGAAGCGTTTCCACACATGCCCGATTCCGAACCGTCGGCGTTGAACATCCTCATTCTGAAATCGGCAACTTCGGAGTTCATTATCAGCACTAAGCCATCGGAGCCTACGCCGAAATGACGGTCGCTGATTTTTATTGCCAGCGATTGAGGGTCGTTAATATTTGTGATTCTGGCATCAACATAGACATAATCATTGCCTGCTCCCTGCATCTTATCGAATTGAATTGTCTGCATAAAAAATATCAAAAATAATAAATATCAATTTGTAAAACTCAATAAATCAATAGATTACCATAGACCAGAGCCGTTTAAAAAAGACACAATAATTCCCATACAAGCCGAAAATCGACTTATTCCTAAGCTATTTGTAAAATAAATTTGCTCTTTTTCAGATCTTCATGTCGGCAATCCTAGTTCCGGCAATCATCACCTTTGTTTGATTGGCAAAAGAACTCAGCCTCACAAAACCTGCACCTTTGGGGCCGAATCTCTCTCCCGGCGATGACAGTATATGACACTCTTTCAAGAGTTTATCGAACAGTTTCCACGATGATTCATAGGGCGACTCAACCCAAATATAGGGCGAATTGACGCCTCCCCAGTATTTCAATCCTGCAGCATCAAGCGAATTCCCGAGAATTGACGCGTTAGACATATAGTAACTCACATTATTGTTTATCCATTCGAGCCCCTCGGCACTGAACAGAGCCTCTGCACCTCGCTGAATAATATATGATGGCGTATAATTCTTAATCATCTGACGGCTGCGCCACAACGTATTTAGATTTGCGCTTTGGTCGGCTGCAAAAGAGTAGCCCGAAATCTCTTTGGGTATGATGGTATAACCGCAGTGGAGCCCTGTAAAACCAGCATTCTTAGAGAAACTGCTAAATTCGATGGCAACCTTTTTGGCACCTTTTATTTCATAAATCGACTGCGGAATATTGGGATCGGTGATAAACGATTTATAGGTAACATCGAATAGTATGAGCACGTCATTGTCGATGGCATATTTAACCCATTTCTCAAGTACCTTGCGTGTCATTGCACAGCCGGTAGGATTGTTGGGATATCCGAAGTAGATTACATCGGGACGTAATTTGGGCACTTCGGGCATGAAGTCTTTCTCTTTGCTGCAATTGAGATAAATGATATGACTCCACCGGCTGTCCTCGTTTCGTTCGCCTGCCCGGTTTCCGATGACGTTCGATTGCACATAATCTTGCGATACAGGATCGATAACGGCAATACGGTTATCGCGGCAAAGAATATCGCCTATGGATGCAAGATCCTCTTTGGCTCCATGATTAATAAAAACCTCGTCGGCATCAATCTTTACCTTATGGTGTTTAAGATTATGCTTTACAATCTCGTCGATAAGAAAGGAATACCCCTCAACCGGCCCACGCCCTTTGAACGTTGATTCATCAGCCATTTCGACAAGAGCGTCGGATATAGCCTTAATCACAAAAGGTGCAAGAGGTCGCACCACATCTCCGCTATCGAGCCTTATCAGCTTCGCATTGCGATTAATTGCCTCGAAAAGACTGACCCTTTTATCTATATTGGTCTGAATTTCGTCATTAACGACCTTCAGAAACTGTGAATTTATTAGTGCCATATCTCTCCTTTTAAGTACAATACAAATATAAAAAACGATGAAAAAAACAGAATGAAGTTTATTTGTAAATATTCAGCAATAAACGCCGGATTTAAAACCATAAAGAAAAACCACGATTGAGGAATAAAACTTACATCAATCATGGCCTTTCAATATAAAATTAATAATTATCAAAAATCCGAGGCATTCGCCGTTTATGAACACTACGGTTATGATATCGGTCGATTATTTCCTTATACTCTAGGTCGATGACATCGCCAAACAGAAATTTATCAATTATACCATAAGAAATGCCCATCTCCTGCTCATCGGTTTGCCCGTCGAACAGACCTGCCGACGGAGCCTTGTCGATAATAGCCTGTGGCGCGCCCAAGAATCGTAGATATTCGTAAATCTCGGTTACGGTGAGGTCGGCAATGGGATTAAAATCATAAGCTCCATCGCCCCATTTGGTAAAATAGCCCATGTGAGCTTCGCTACGGTTGCCTGTTCCTGCCACCAGGCGGTTTTCGCTGGCTGCAATAGAATAAAGGGTTGTCATCCGTAGGCGGGGAGCAATATTATTCAGCGCAGCACTATTCAAAGTAGTAGAAGGTTCAAGCACATCAACCAGCGATTGACGTACCTGAGTGAGATCTACAATCTTTGTAGCAATATTAAACTGTTGAGCTAAAACCTGAGCATCATTCTTATCCTGATTGTAGTTGCGTATTGAGTTGCAAGGCATTATCACGCCAAGAGTATCTTCGCAAGCCATTTTGCAAAGTATTCCCACCAGCGCACTGTCTTTTCCTCCGCTATTACCAAAGACAACACCTTGGACGTTGGCTTCCGCAAGTACCGACCTTATAAAGTCGATACGTTTGTCGATATCGTTACGGGTCATAATATTATAATTCAAGTCAAATAATTAATATTCATTCCAGCTTTTAATGGTTATATCACTACGTTCTATGCGGCAAAAGGCATTGATAAATGTTGATGCCAATCGCGCATTGGTTATTAGCGGAATATTAAAATCGACTGCCGAACGGCGAATGGTATAGTCATTATTCAGTTCATCTTTTGATAGATTTTTGGGAATATTGACCACCAAATCTATTTTTCGTTCTTTGATATAGTCGAGAGTATTGGGCTGCATTCCTGAGTCGGGCCAGTGAAGCACGGTTGCGTTCACGCCGTTGTTGCTAAGGAAGTCGGCAGTGCCTTTAGTGGCATATATCTCATAACCTTTTCGTTGCAAAGCCTGTGCAGCATAAATCATGTCGGCCTTCGACTTGCTGTCGCCTGTTGACAGAAGAACGCTGCGTTTGGGAATCGAATATCCCACTGAGAGCATCGATTTGAGAATGGCGTCATCGATATCTTCGCCAATACAGCCAACTTCTCCTGTTGATGCCATCTCAACGCCCAGCACCGGGTCGGCTTTCTGAAGCCTTGAGAATGAGAATTGGGGAGCTTTTATTCCCACATAGTCGAGATCGAAAGCCGATTTGCTGGGTATCTCAGGCTCAATGCCAAGCATCACCCGGGTGGCAATATCTATTAGATTAACTTTCAGCACTTTCGATACAAACGGAAATGAACGCGACGCACGAAGGTTACACTCAATAACCTGAATATCATTATCTTTAGCCATAAGTTGCATATTGAAAGGTCCGGTTATATTGAGCCCCTTCGCCACTTTGCGTGCTATCTTTTTCACTCTGCGCATCGTCTCAACATACATCTTCTGGGCAGGAAATACCATGGTGGCATCGCCCGAGTGTACGCCGGCAAACTCAACGTGCTCGGAGATGGCATAGATAAGTACTTCGCCATTGCTGGCAACTGCATCTATCTCAATCTCTTTGGCATGTTCGATAAATTCGGTGACAACCACCGGATGCTGTTTACTCACATTGGTGGCAAGAGTTAGGAATCCTTCCAGCTCATCGCGGTTACTGACCACATTCATGGCAGCACCCGAAAGCACATACGAAGGACGTATCAGAAGAGGGAATCCTACATTGTCGGCAAACTCGTATATGTCGTCGAGCGATGTCATCTCTTTCCAACGTGGCTGGTCGATGCCAAGGTCATCACACATCTGGGAGAATCGATGCCGGTCCTCAGCCTTGTCGATATTATCGGCCGATGTTCCAAGCAGCTTCACATCATGATTATCCAGGCGGGTAGCAAGGTTATTGGGTATCTGGCCACCCACCGACACTATAACTCCCTGTGGCTGTTCAAGATCGGTGATATCGAGCACCCTTTCCAGTGTAAGTTCATCAAAATAGAGGCGGTCGCACATATCGTAATCGGTCGATACTGTCTCCGGATTATAATTTATCATTATGGCCTTCTTGCCTGCACTGCGTATTGTATTAACAGCATTCACCGAACACCAGTCAAACTCCACCGAGCTGCCGATGCGGTATGCACCCGAACCCAGAACTGCAATACTATTGCCATCACATTCAAAATCAACATCATGCGCAGTGCCATTATATGTAAGATAGAGATAATTGGTCATTGCCGGATATTCGGCGGCAAGAGTATCAATCTGTTTCACAACCGGCACAATGCCATGGTTCTTGCGAAACGCCCTCACTGCATCCATCATGACCTCCAGCGAATCGTTGGTCTTATATATTATCCTCGCAATCTGAAAATCAGAAAATCCTTTCTGCTTCACTTCCCGAAGCAAACCAACAGGCACATCCTCAATCTTTTCAAAATTTTTCAACTGTTGATCGAGCTTGTATATTGCAGCAAGTTTCGCAATAAACCACTTGTCAATCTTAGTCAGTGCATGAATATCATCTACCGAATAACCATTATGCATAGCATTGGCAATGATGAAGATACGCTCATCGGTAGGTTTCGACAATGCCTGTTCAACCTCATCAACAGCAAACTCCTTGTTGGCAACAAAACCGTGCATTCCCTGCCCTATCATCCTCAAGCCCTTCTGGATAGCCTCCTCAAAACTACGCCCGATAGCCATTACTTCGCCCACCGATTTCATTGACGAACCTAATTCGCGCGATACTCCTTTGAATTTCCCTAAATCCCAGCGTGGAATTTTACAAACCACATAATCAAGAGCCGGCTCAAAACAAGCTGTGGTGCTTTGTGTAACTGAGTTCTTCAGTTCATGAAGTCCATAACCGAGGCCTAACTTGGCAGCAACAAATGCCAGCGGATAGCCGGTTGCTTTTGATGCCAATGCCGATGAACGGCTAAGGCGTGCGTTAACTTCGATTACGCGGTAGTCCTCACTGTTGGGATCCAGGGCATACTGCACATTACACTCGCCTACGATGCCTATATGGCGAATTATTTTGATAGCAATTCGTCGTAGCTTATGATATTCGGAGTTGGTAAGAGTCTGTGATGGAGCCACAACAATACTCTCGCCAGTGTGGATTCCGAGCGGATCAAAGTTCTCCATGTTACACACCGTGATACAGTTGTCGAACCTGTCTCTCACCACTTCATATTCAACCTCTTTCCAGCCTTTGAGCGATTTCTCCACCAATATTTGAGGCGAATAGGTAAATGCCTTTTGAGCAAGTGCGTCAATCTCCTGCTCGTTGTCGCAAAAACCACTTCCCAATCCTCCAAGAGTAAATGCAGCTCTTACAATTACGGGATAGCCTAACTCAGCCGCCACCCGCTTAGCATCAGCAACAGCAGTAACTGCTTCACTTTTAATGGTTTTCACATCAATTTCATCCAACTTAGACACGAATTTCTCGCGGTCTTCGGTATCTATAATTGCCTGAACAGGTGTGCCTAGAACTTTTACATTATATTTATCAAGAATTCCTCCCTGATAAAGTTTTACGCCACAGTTAAGCGCAGTCTGCCCGCCAAAGGCCAACATAATACCGTCGGGGCGCTCCTTCTCTATTACCTGCTCCACAAAATCGGGCGTCACAGGAAGAAAATAGACCTTATCGGCTATGTTTTCTGATGTTTGAATGGTGGCAATATTGGGATTTATCAGCACTGTAAATATCCCCTCCTCTTTAAGAGCCTTCAGTGCCTGCGATCCGGAGTAATCAAACTCGCCTGCCTCGCCTATCTTTAATGCTCCCGAACCCAAGAGCAGTACTTTCTTTATTTCTTGCATACCTTAATATTGTCTATAAATTTATCGAACAGATACTCTGTGTCGTTGGGCCCGCTTGATGCCTCGGGGTGAAACTGAACCGAGAAGAACGGCTTGGTTTTATGACGAATACCTTCGCTCGTGCCATCATTTAGATTGATGAAATATGGCTCCCAATCTTTGTCAAGTCCATCGGTATCGACAGCATAACCATGATTTTGAGATGTTATCAACGCCCGCTGAGTGCCTACTTCAAGCACAGGCTGGTTATGACTGCGGTGTCCGTATTTCAGCTTGTAGGTAGATGCACCGGCAGCAATTGATAGCAGCTGATTGCCTAAACATATCCCGAAGATGGGCTTACCGATTTTCATTGCTTTACTGATGTTATTAACCACCTCACCACACATCTGCGGGTCGCCGGGGCCATTACTGAGCATCACTCCGTCGTAGTCAAGCTGCGTAAAATCGTAATTCCAGGGAACACGTATCACTGTTACGCCACGATCGACCAGACATCTGATGATATTGTATTTGCATCCGCAATCAACAAGCACCACTTTGATGTCGCCATTGCCATAAGTCACTATATCACTGCAACTTACCTCGGCAACAAGATTTCGCTTATTGGGATCGTCAAATTCAGCCGGTTCGGCCTCACCTTCAATACATAGTTTGCCCGACATGATTCCACGCTCGCGTATCACCTTGGTAATCTGACGGGTATCAACACCATAAATACCCGGGATATTATTCTCTTTCAGCCATTGGTCGAGACTTTTCACCGCATTCCAGTGACTGTGTTCGAATGAATAATCCGAAACTACCAACGCTTTGATATGAATCTTATCCGACTCGAGAAACTTGGGCAATCCGCCTTCACCATCTTGAGGAGGCACACCGTAATTGCCCACCAGAGGATATGTAAGCACCAGAATCTGACCACTATACGACGGATCGGTAAGACTCTCGGGGTAACCCGTCATTGCAGTATTGAACACCACTTCACCAGAGGTAGATACCTTACGGCCAAAAAAAAATCCTTGAAAACGGCTTCCGTCTTCAAGGATTAAATATGAATTTTTATCACTCATCTATATATATCGTATCTCGATTGGCAAAAGTAAAAAATAAATTTGCAAAAGTTAACGATAAGAGAAGAAAAACATCACAGCTCCAATAAAAAAATATTAATTCTCTACATTTATCATCAAAAATAAATAAAATCGTCAAAAATAATGCAGAATAAATCAATAGTTAATATCAATATTAGTATATTCACCGTAAATTTCAATGATAATTCAACATCAACTCAATAGAATATGATAAATTTACAAGCCAAATTTTAATGAAAAGACATTTATGTGCGGAATAGTAGGTTACATTGGACACAGAGAGGCTTACCCTATTTTGATAAAAGGTTTGCACCGATTGGAATACCGAGGATACGACAGCGCAGGAGTTGCGATGATATCCGACAGTGGAAAATTAGAGATTTATAAAAGCAAAGGTAAAGTTGCTCAGTTAGAGCGTTTTGCCGAGTCGAAAGATGTGAGTGGAAACATAGGAATAGCGCACACACGCTGGGCTACACACGGCGAACCCAACGACATAAATGCCCACCCTCACTACTCCGAAAGCCAGTCGCTGGCAATAATCCACAACGGAATAATAGAAAATTACGCAGTGCTAAAAAATGCACTAAAAAGTAACGGCTACAATTTTAAAAGCCAAACCGACACCGAAGTTATAATACAACTCATTGAGTATATTAAAGATATCAACAAATGCTCATTGATAGATGCGGTGCGCGAAGCATTAAAACAACTTACAGGCGCCTATGCAATTGCGGTTATCGAAAAAGGTAATAAAGAGCGTATCATCACGGCCCGCAAAAGTAGTCCGCTGGTGGTTGGAATTGGCGATGGTGAGTTTTTCCTTGCTTCGGATGCTACACCCATCATCGAGTTTACCGACAAAGTGGTATATCTCAACGATGGCGAGATAGCAGATATATCACTCAGCAATGGACTTCATGTAATCGATATCGACAATAATGAGGCTGCCATCGACGTAAAACAGCTGCAAATGAGCATTTCGGAGCTTGAGAAAGGCGGCTATCCACATTTTATGCTCAAGGAGATATTCGAACAGCCCAAAACAATCCTCGATGCCATCAGAGGCCGGATTAATGTGGACATGAACAATGTGGTGCTGTCGGGCGTAATCGACAACAGAGACAAGTTCTTGAATGCCAAACGGATAATAATAGTTGCTTGTGGCACTTCATGGCATGCGGCACTCATTGGCGAATACCTTATCGAAGAGATGTGCCGCATAGCAGTTGAGGTGGAGTATGCCGCCGAATTCAGATACCGCAACCCGGTGATCGACAGTGGCGATATAGTTATAGCAATGTCGCAATCGGGTGAGACGGCCGATACTCTGGCTGCCATTGAGCTGGCCAAACAAAAAGGGGCGTTCATATTTGGAATATGCAACGTAATAGGTTCGTCGATAGCGCGCATCACCCATTCGGGCGCGTACATACACGTGGGACCGGAAATTGGCGTGGCTTCAACAAAAGCATTCACAGGGCAGGTTACAGTTTTAACGATGCTTGCACTAACTATTGGTTCTCAAAAAGGAACCATCAGCAACGAATATTACATCGATAAAATTAGGCATCTGGGGCAACTATCGTCTCAAATTACTGAAATATTGAAGCTCGATTCACAGATTGCCGATCTGGCAAAAATATTTACTTATGCGAAAAACTTCATCTACCTTGGTCGCGGATACAGCTATCCTGCTGCATTGGAAGGCGCGCTGAAGCTGAAGGAGATATCGTATATACATGCCGAAGGTTATCCTGCATCCGAAATGAAACACGGCCCTATAGCGCTTATCGACAGTGAGATGCCGGTGGTTGTAATTGCCACTTCTGATAGTATTTACGAAAAAACCATTAGCAATATCCAGGAGATAAAAGCCCGTGGAGGAAAGATAATTGCAATTATCAATCCCGATGACAACGTAGTGCGGAATATTGCTGATTACACCATCGAAATTCCCAACACATGCGAGCATTTGGCACCGGTATTGGCCTCTGTGCCGCTACAACTTTTTGCGTATTATATTGCAATGTATAAAGGCAGAGACGTGGACCAACCGCGAAATTTGGCAAAATCAGTAACTGTGGAGTAACGAAATAATAATGGAAGAGTCGGCTTTAGATGAGTTGGATTATAAGATATTGAATCTGATATCGAACGACACCCGCATGTCGTTCTTGGAAGTATCGCGCATCTGCAACGTCTCGGGTGCCGCCGTGCATCAGCGTGTACAGAAGATGATACGCGCCAACTTCATCACCGGCTCCGAATTTAAACTCAATATGGATAAGATAGGTTATGAAACATGCACCTATCTTAACCTCTCCTTTGATAATTCGAAAGATATTGATACGATAATTAGCGAACTAAACAAGATTCCCGAAATAGTGGAGTGCCACCTCACGCTGGGTAGATTCGATATGTTTGTGAAAATTTATGCCCGCAACAATGCGCATCTGCTGGAACTTATTAATAAACACATAAAACCGCTGGGACTGTTAAATTCGGATACAATCACATCTTATCGTGAAGTGTTTCGCAAGCAGATGGTTTTTTCGCAATACAAGGTTTAATGCATTACAAATGCAGAACTATGGCCTCCTCGTTGCCGCTTGGCTCGCCAAGAAACGAGGATGAAGGTTATTTATATTTCCTAAAATGAATATGCTTTTTAATCTCATTATTATTTTTAAAATCATCATCCCATTTAAGAAGTATTTCAATTGTGTCTGGATGACCATTTCTTAGTTTAGCCATAATCGCTATATTATCAGCAGATGAAAGAATTTCAGGTACTGAGCTATAATCAAATGTCATACGACCTTTAATTTCATCCGGAAGTTTAACTTTCAAATTCCTTGCTTCAGACCTACCATTGTTAATGATCTCTATTTTCCAATTATCATAAAATGCATCTTTAGTCATTTTATCAATATTATAATTGATTTCAATTTTTGCCTTCTTTTTATTATCCTCTTTTTCTTGATATTCTCTTAAAATATATTCTTTAATTTTTCTCTAGTGCTTTAAATAAACAAATACTGAGAAAAAAAGAGTGATAAAACTTATAACTAATGCTACAACATCCATGTTTTCAATAATTTAAAATACAATTCGCCAATAAGCGACTCACTACACAAAACATCCTTACGTCTTAAATAGAATTTATCATTAATAATCAACCATTATTTTCCACAATCCCAATCTCCTCTTCCGTTAATCCATACAACTCATACACCATTTGGTCGATTTGAGCATCGGTTTGGGTGATTTGAGTTTTGATGCTGGTGGCTTTGGCTTTTTCGGATTCGAAGAAGTCCATCCATTCCGATTTTTGGGCGAGTGACAGGTCTATTTTTTGCTTTTTAAGCTCGGCGGTAAATTCGCCAAAGGATAAGAGATACCACTCTTCCATTTTTTTACTTACTTGCTCTAAGCCTAACTCTGACTCTAACAATGCCAAAAATTTGGAAACTATGGATTGTAA
>CAZWOA010000059.1:10085-20739 GCA_964635545.1 uncultured Marinilabiliaceae bacterium | reverse complement strand
CTTCTTCAAGAACAGCTGTATCCAAAGTCCGTACAGTATGCTTCCTGCAAGGAAAACAAGGAATATGGGCACATTGTAGATTAAAAGCACGATGCCGAAAATAACGAAACTGAACACCGAAAAGAGCATATTGAGCGTTTGTGCCGTCAGGAAATTCTCGATGCGCCGGTGGTCTTCGATGCGTTGCAACAGATCGCCCGTTAGTTTGGTGTCGAAAAACTTCATCGGCAGCTTCATCAGCTTGATAAAGAAGTCGGAGATAAGCGAAATGTTGATGCGCGTGCTGATGTGGAGCAATATCTTACGCCGGATAAAATCTATTGCCGTGCGGCTGAATAGAAGCATCAACTGGGCTATCAGCACCAGCCATATAAAACCGAGGTCTTTGCCCTGTATGCCGGTATCGACAATGGCTTGCGTGAGAAACGGAAATATCAGTTGCAGAATGCTACCGATAAATAACCCCAGAATAAGCTGAGTGAAAAAGCGTTTGTATTTCACCAAATATTTCCAGAGGAATTTCATTCGGTTTTGCGCAGGTTGCACGTCGCCCTCTTGCTCATAAAACTGATTGGTGGGCTCCAGAAGCAGGGCAACACCCTTTTCTTCGCCGCCGGATTGTGTGCTTATCCAGTTTTTGCAAAACTCCTCTTGGGTAAAGCGGATGCGGCCCTTGCCGGGATCGGCTACATAAATATCGTAACCTGTCCCCCAGCCCACTGAAGGGGGTGTGCCGGAGTGCTGACTGGATTTAGTGCGGTTGAAGAGCGTCCTTTTCCGTTTCTCTATTTTATAGACGACCACGAAATGCTCCTGCCGCCAATGAACGATACAGGGCAACAGAGCCTTTTCGGCCAGCTTGTCGAACGTGATGCGACCACCCACGGTGCGGAAGCCCATCTGCTCTGCGGCACGGCTGATGCCCAGCAAAGATACACCATCGCGCCCGATATGGGATTTCTTCCGAATACCATCCAGAGAATACTCTTTGCCATAGTGTCTGGCTATCATTCCGAGACAGGCAGGACCGCAGTCCATGCTGTCGGGTTGGAGGATGAGGGAAAAATGCTTCATTAGATAACTTAAAAAAATCCCTTTGATTGCTCTTTCTCTTTATAGCTGTTTTTTTCAATCGTCTTAGATTCTTTACCTCTGTTTATGTTAAAAGAAACTTTTAGCATTAATAGATTTGTAAGTATCTCAACATCAGCTTTATTGGTCTCTTTAAATGAACTACTTGCGAAGTAATCTTTCATAGAATATTTGAAGCCGAAATCAACCGGCAAAATATACAACAACGAGGTATTTAAACGTTGCTTAAAAAATGCCTGCTTAACAAATAATCCAAGATAATCATTATCGTTGCTGTAGTAACCATACGCCTGAATCTGTTTTACATTCATCTTCTTAAGCATAAGGGCATATAGTGTCTTGTATTTGGCATGATGATACATAAGATTGCCATTCATGCTAAAGTCGTTAACCTTATTTGTGTATCCATCAAATTCGGTCTTGTCAAAATAGAGAGAACAGGAGAGATTTAAGCTCATTTTTCGGGGAATTATTGCCATTCGTGTACTCATATTGAAGCCTCTTGACACATATTTATCAAGATTTGAATAAGAGTATCGAAAATGGTCGTCAACTATATTGCCCGTGAGTGAAATGTGGTTCTTGGTAATTGAATAAAATGGCTCAATACTAAACTTATTATTCAGTAATTTAATATCAAGCGAGCCGGCATATTTAGTGGCAAGCCTAAGATCAGGATTTCCTACTTCGGATGTAATTCGGTCGTTAGTAACCTCAGTAGGATTAATTTGAGAAACAAAAGGATAGTTGCTGGCAGAACTAAGTTTCAGGGTTAGGTTAATATTCTTTGATTGGTTATAGAAAACATTAACAAATGGCTGTAGTGAATAATAATTTTTAGTTTGTTTGTAAGATGTTATTCCATTATGTTCTGTGGCAAAACCAAGTTTAGACCTTATTTTACTTTTAGGTGTAATACTTATGTATGCATAAGCAATATTTCTCTTTTCAGTATTGTCAACTTTTTTATTTTCAGGCAGAATGATTGAGTAGTCATAATCCCTATATGTATTGCGATAACCGGCTTCAACAGAGTAAGTTGAACTAAACGAATGGTTGAAATTAACATCGAATATAGAGGTGTTACGTTTTGATTTAACAAATTGGCTGTTAAGTTCCAAATCTTCTTCACTATATGAATTCCACATCTCCGACTTTGAAAAATTATAACTATAGTCAATTTCAACTCTGCTTTTTTCTGATATTTCATTTCTGTATGACAATAAAGAGTATTGGTCATTAGAGTAATTATCCTTACTTAACAGCGAATAGAAGGCTTCGCCACCGTTATCACTATACAATTTATTAAAAAAAGATTGCGAAGAACCATTCCTATCCATTGGCGAGTGTATTACTTTGGTTTCCAGACTTATTGATTGCTTACTGTTAATATAATAATCGAAACCCAACAGGTATGTATTTGAAAAATCATCACGCAACATGTTAGGAGCATTGGTGGGCGATGACTTCACCAGTTTTGTGTCATCTATTATCGACATATACTCAACAGGCAAATTTGTATTGGATTTTTGATTAGAGTATGCACTATACAAATTAATAGACTTGATAGTGTATGTAAGATTGGCAGTAGCTGTGTTTTTAAATAAAAAGTCATCCCCGTTTGATTTATCGAGAGAGAATAAGCCTTGGTCTTCTACCAATAAATCATATCCGGCATAATTTTTCTTCAATATAATATTTATTACGGATGAATACCCACTACTAATAAAACGACCTGTAGGGTTGCGCGTTATTTCAATTCGCTCGATTCTGTCGGGAGGAATATTTTTAATGTATGATTGCTCTTTCTTCAGGCCATTTACCAGTAGCAATGTATTCTTTCCGTTATCAACTTTTATAGAATTATCTAACGGATCAACATTTATGCCTCGTATCTTTGTAAGTAAATCTAATGCTTTGCTTGTTCCATCTTTAAACTCTTTAGTTATGTTTTGAATACTCTTGTCGTATTGTTCGTGATAGCTTGACCCAACAACATCGACGCCAGCTAATTCGGATGAGATAAAGCGCATCTCAATAGTTTTCATATACACATCCATTTTGTTCACTTCAATCTGCTGATCTATTGTTTCATAACCTAAACAACGAATCTGCATTTTGTATTTACCAGATTTAACTTCAAGAATAAACTCTCCCTTAAAATCAGAAATAACGGCAGTTATAAGTGAGTCTGTTTCGATATGTTTCACTGCAATTGTCGCAAATTCAATAGGTTGCTTTGTTTCCGAATCCCTCAATTTGCCATACAAACGGGGTGTATCAGCACTCATTTCATGCCCAATTAAAATAACAAGTATTATCATGGCAATTCTCATAGTATTTACTTTAAATAAGGTTATTATGAATAAAAAACTTTAGAGAGATTTATTTGATTAACGGGATTTGATAATTGAATCTCTTCAATTTTTTTCAAAAATACTGCTACCGGATAGTAATCAAACTTACTTATATCACATTCATTACAATGAAAATAAGAGTTCAAGTTATATGATTTGAATATTCTTTCAGGATCATGCATATCTTCTATTACTTCATCTGCCAACTCTTCAGAGTAAATCTTATAGAGACTGGTGGGCAGATACACTTATTTTAATGTCATTCAACAAAGGAATAATTTCACATGCAGACGAAAATCGTTTTTCAGGACATTTAAATAAGCATTTTTTCATAATTGTAATTAGTTCATTAGGTATCAAAACACCTCTATTATCTATATTATCAAATCGAATTTCGCAATTTTGTTTTGATTCATATAGCATTTCCCATGTTAGTTCGTGAAATGGAGGACTTTCATAAATAAGGTTAAAGATAAGTACCCCTAAACGATATATTTCCGCCCTATAATTTAAGTCTTCTTTTTCCAACAAGACAAATGGATTCCGACTAAGTGATTCTGGCTCAATATATTCACAAGTGGCCCCCATAAAAGGAAAAAAGTGTCCTCCTGTGATATCTGCGACCATATCGTAGTCTATTATTTTGAGTTTGCCGTCATCTGAAAGGAGAAATTGTCCAAGGTGGAGGTCTCCATGTACAATATTTCTTGAATGCAGGAAGGCAACAGAATTTACAATTTTATTAATAACATCTATTTTGCTTTCTAATGACATTGCGTAGCACACCTCCTCTAAATCATTGCCATTAAAATAATTAACAACATAAAACATATAATCAATGTCATAATGTAATAATTTCAAAAAATAATCAGAATCTTGAAACTTCTTAATTATAGATATTTTTCTCTCAAAACTTTTTTTGTTCTCTCTTTCGCTATATCGAAATTGCTTTAGAAACATCTTTTGTCCATCAGCATCCTCAACTAGAAAACATAAATTAGCTCCACGTTGTCTCAATAATTTCACATTGAAAAAACGCCTCGTAAGGAACGAGATCATAGAAGTGATATCAGAATCAATTTCATTTTCATTTTCTGATAAACTGTCACTAAATTGTAGAAACCCTAAATTTAATAATTCTTTAAAAAACAATAGTTCCATTTCTGTGTGGTTGATTGAGGCAACCTCTACAATATATTTGGGTTGGCGATATTGAGCAAGGAATTCCTTTATATTTGGTGTTATACAAAATACGTATTTTGACATCCTATCTATAAGAAGATACTTATATTTATTATCAATACATGATATGAAGATTTTTTTAATTGCATCCTTTATAGGAACAATAACATACTTATCAGGTAAATAATAACAATGGATCTTTATTTTATTAACTGTAGAATAGTATTCCTCATTTAGAGTCGTCAATATTATCTCTTCCAAGCAGAAGAAAGAACGAGGTAGCACCCTATCAATAGAGTTGTAAAAATCGTTTGGTTTCATACTATTTCCCTAATTCTAATTGATTTTTAATCAGTTTGTAATAAAAACCTCGTTTATTAACCAAGGAGCTGTGGGTTCCTTCTTCTATGATACTACCATTATTCATGACAAGTATGATATCTGCATTTTTAACAGTACTAAGTCTATGTGCAACTACAAAAACGGTTTTATTTTTCAAGAAAGTATGTAAGTTTTCAATTATTTCTTTTTCATTGCTTGCATCAAGAGAGTTTGTAGCTTCATCAAAAAAAAGAATATCCGGATTTTTATAGATTACTCTTGCTATCAGAATTCTTTGTTTTTGACCTTGACTTAGGTTGACACCATTATCCCCAATTCTTGTATCATATTTATATGGCAGGCTTTTAACGAATGTGTACACGTTAGATATTGCGACTGCTTGTTGGAATCTTTCCTCATCAAATAGGCTCCCCATAACAATATTGCTCTTAATAGTTCCTGAGAAAATATAACCATCTTGTAGTACAGCTCCACAACAATTTCGCCAATACTCATTTTGTATGTCTTTAATATCTGTATTACCGATTAATATTTTCCCTATGGTAGGCTCATATAATTTTAAAATTAATTTCAAAAAGGTGGTTTTTCCACTACCACTTGATCCTACAATTGCAATAGTTTTGCCCAAGGGTAGTTCTATATTAATATTATGCAAAACAAAGTTTTCGGACATGACATACTTAAAATTAAGATTTTCTAAAGAAATTTCTCCTCGTTCAAGGTTCATTTCTTTTATTTTTCCTTCTTTTTCGTCATTGATAGAAAAGATGCAGTTCATCCTATTTAAGCTTAGTTTAGCATCTTGATATCCACCAATATAGGTTAGAAACTGAGCTATAGGAACATTCAATGCACCAATTATATATTGTACTGATATCATCATACCTATCGTTAACTCTCCTTTTATTACAAAAATGGCAGAAACGAATGTAATTAAGATGTTTTTTAGTTCATTAACAAAAATATTTCCAACATCTATATATTGATCAATTCTAAGCATTCGGAGATTTATTCTGTATATTTCAGACTGTATGGCTGCTATTTCATCCTTGCTTTTCTGTTCTTGATTTTGAAGTTTTATTTCAGTAACTCCTTTTAGTATTTCATAATATTTACTTTGATTTTTGGATTTAATAGCAAATAACTCATGGTTTAGTCCCTTTTTCTTATTGATAAAGATATACGTCAACATGATATAAAATGCACTTCCAAATAAAAACAATAGAAAAATGAATTTGCTGTATATTAGCAAAACAATTCCCAATGTAAGTAATGAGATAAGGCCGAATATGAAATCTACAAAATATACGGTCACAAAACGCTCCACCTTGTCATGATCTTGTAACCTCTGTATAAAGTCACCAATTTGTTTTGAATCAAAGAATCTTACAGGGAGTCGCAACATTTTTGATACGAGTTCTGTAAGTAAACTTTTACTAAATATGAAACCTAATTTAAGAACCAAATTTCTTCTAAAAAAATCAACAAACATATTTCCTGTTATCAAGATCATCTGCCCCAATAAAACAAGTAAAATGAAGTTAATATCTTCTTTTTCTATGCCCCTATCAACGATTATTTGCGTAAGGAATGGAAAGGCAAGTTGTATAATACCTCCAATAATAATACCTGACAGGATACAGAAAATAGTTCTTTTGTATGTAAATATTATAGAAAGAAAAGATTTTTTTTCCGTTCGCTTTTTTCTCGTAGATATCTGTTTATTTTCGAGAGGAACAAGAATAATTGCAATACCTTGTTCTTTCCCTTCGTTTGAAAAATCCGACCAATGGCGTGCAAAATCTTCTAAGGAAAAAAGACTTCGCCCTTTTGCTGGATCAGCAATACAAAAAAAGATCTTCCCATATCGTCTTTTTATTTTATACAATACAACGAAGTGATTATGGTTCCAGAATAGGATGCAAGGTAGTTGGACTTCTTGAATTAACTGATCTACAAAGACCTTACCGCAAGCCACATCAAAGTTCGCCTTTTGGGCAATTTCGACAACTGATGCTAATGATATTCCGTCCTTGGAAATATAATGTAAGTAGTCATTTTCATCAAAATCTTCTTCAATTTGATAATACTTACATATCATTTTCAAACATGCCAAAGCACAATCAACACTATCATATTGCCTAATTACAGGAAATCTATTGAGCATAATTTTCAATACTTCTTTGATTCATTTTCATACATTGCCTTTTTCTTTGGTTTCTTTCCCTTATTAAGAGTGAATGTCAGGCACAACATGATTTTCTGAGCGTGTATGGTGTCTATCATCTCTATAGCTCCCGTTTGATTATGGATATTTGTCTCTCCTTTTAGGTTGCCGAGAGGCTGAATGAATACCATGTATAGATCAAGATAGTCATTAACGGCATAGTTAAGCATCCCAATACTTGAATCATAAGGCTTACTACAACCATTATACATAAGCTCCTTACTATTGCGCGTGTATTGCACAATAGCGGTGATTTTAGAGAGAATAGACCAGGCACTCTGCATCTGAGCCATATATGATAATTTATTTCTATCATAATAGTTAGCAGTCGATATATTACGATAGCGTGCGTCTCCGTAGAAATTGATTCTCCACCATTTTGCCAAATGACATGACAGCGTGAGGTCTATACCATAATCACTACTATTATTTATATTCGTATATTCAATAACAGCATCATCGCCATCTTCAATCAATTCGTTAACTATTGGATTGCTTGTACGTTTGTAAAAAGTAGAGGTTTCCAAATAGAAGTTTCCCTTTGAATAACTGTATTCCAACGCAACAGTTCCTCTTTTTTCTGGTTTGAGGTAGGGATTACCTTTGGTGTATATGTAAGAACTCTCTTTTTTTATGAAAGATAGCATCTGCCACACGCTTGGATCTTTAAGGTATGATGAATATCCCAGAGCCAAGTTGCTATTGTCATTCCACGAATATGAGATTTTAAATTTCGGGAAAACATCGGTGTCTTTGACTTTTATTTCGTTGGCAAATGATCGCTTATAAGTCTGAAAACTCAGGCCTACATTAACCATCCAATGCTCTCCGAGGCTTTTCATCAATTCACCATAAGCAAACAGATTATTGTAATGATAATTCTCCAATAGGTCGGAAAATCTATTATTGAAAAGTCCATTATTGTCCTTATGAGAATATTTAACTCCACTATAGAGTATGGCATTATCGTCAAATTTTCTATTATAATCTACTTTTATTCCATAAAGTTCCTGATTCTCATTTTGCTCTACGTGGTTATCATCAACAAAATATGTATCATAATCATCAATAGACTTTTTGTTGAATGATGTTTCTGCTGTGAGGTGATTTTTACCATCCCTATAGACTGCAAATCCTTTGTAATTCTGGGTATTAATATCCTCTTTCGTTATTGCATAAATATCCTGTGAAGGACGATTATATTTCTCTTTAAATCGTTCTCCGTAAAGAGAAAGATAACCATCAATTCCTACTTGAAGTTTCTTATTTGGCTGAAACGAATATCCATAGAAAAATTCGTTATCATATTCCTTTCTGGGGAAAATGGTGAACCTATCGTTTGCCAAGAGAACACCTGTATTGTCAAGCACCTTGTTTTCAGTATCTTGTGTAAGATTCCGGTAATATTGTTTGTAAAATAGATATATTGAAGATTTTTCTGTCTCAAAACCAATATTAGCCTTTATATCATTCATTGAGCCATCAACAGCTGTTTTGTTATCAAGCATCAGAGCATAGCCTTGTTCTTTTCTAGTTATAATGTTCATGATAGCCGTATAATTCCGATTAGCATATTGACTCGGAATATTATACATAATCTCAACGTTTTTTATACTACCAGGCTGAATCTGATCGATAAGACTGTTGTCGGTTAGTTCAACACCATTTTTTAGTATCAATATATTACTACTACCTTTAATATGAACAGTACTGTTATAATCTACAAAAACTGTGGGTATGTTCTCTAGTAATTTAGATGTAAGTCTAACCCTTTCTTTCATCTGTTCTGTAAAGGTATAGTTGAAGTTAATTCTATTCTTAACTTTTGTTCTGATACCTGAAATCATAATATTTGGCAGCGAAATATTATTGGATACCAATAGTAAATTGATAGCCTCTTCTGCTTTATTGTGATAAAGCGTCACCATTTTCTTCTCATAACCGATGTGAGTTACTTGTAGGATATAACCTCCATCTTTATTAATACTCTTATGGTTTAGTTCGTAAGTTCCCAACGAGTCTGTCACCACGCCAGTGATAAATGTTGAATCTGTTTTTAACAAAACAACATTAGCAAACTCTATGGGTTGGTTGGTAGTAGAATCAGTAACTTGACCATATATCTTCCTCATTTCTTGAGCGTAACAAACATTGGCAGTTGCTAAAATGCCAAATAATATAAGTGCTATCTTATTCATTTTCATAAATTGAGTAATTGGTGATTAATGTTAGCTTCTTTATGCTTTTTTTGAATATTTTTCATGATTTTTAAAAAATCAAATTGAAGGCACTCATTGATTAAAGAACATTTTTCACACTTAAAGTCCTGAGGCCATTTATAGTATCTCATAATCTTTTCCGGGGCTTTTACATCATCAATAATTTCAGAAATTTCGTCTTTGTATAAGATTTTTAATATGTTCTTTATTTCATCATTATTGTAATTCTCCAACCTCAGTTTTACGAAATCTCTGACACCATAATAATACTTATAGGCAGAAAAATCCTTATCCTGAAGAAAATCAGATATATATACATAAGCTTCTTTGATAAATCCGGCTTTGTAATTCATCATAAACAAGAGTATTTCCAACTTCAAATCTAGTAGGTCTTGATTTGAATGGAAAACAAACATTTCATTAAAATTGAAGTTGAACATCTTCAAAATATTGTAATCTCTATTGACCAACTTACATATCTCTTGAAGTCTCTCCTTTGATATATTCTCAATATCTCTAAGGGAGTTTAGGCTACAGTAAGTATCATTAAGTAATTCATAATGCTTCCTTTTCGTTGGGAATTGACTCATACCAGGAACTACGATGTAATATGAATTGATACCCATAAAAGATACATCACGGATAAAAATCTTATAATTAAGATTGGATATTAGTTTTTTAATAAATTTCATATCATCATCATCGGTCTTATTTAAATCTTTGTTCAGACCTTCGTATTCGTATGATGGCGTTTCCTTGAATAACGATACCATCCAGTCACCACTACCGTCTAGGAACAACTTATTCATATTTGTAAAAACAAACGTATCGTCATATTTTGGATTTTCAGTATACTGCTCAAATTTAATGTCATACCATGTAAGACTTGTCGCTGATTGATACAATTCCGTAATACATCTTTCCAGAGCAATACTAGGATTAAGGGCTGAACCTAAATTGAAGTTGTATTTTCCGTTATCTTCATCAACAACAAGTACACCTAGTACAGGGAGGCCAATTCCTAATGAACAATCTTTGATTATGAGGGAATATTTATTTTCATCGAGTAATTTTTGGACGATATTATATACAGGATAATCAATGAATTCTGATATAGGTATAGTTGGTGGAGTAAGATTATTATTATATATCTGTATTCCAGCATAGCGTTCGAATATCTCACAAAAACCTTGTATTAAGGCTTCTTCCTTGGTA
Organism: uncultured Marinilabiliaceae bacterium; assembly: GCA_964635545.1. Taxonomy (GTDB): domain Bacteria; phylum Bacteroidota; class Bacteroidia; order Bacteroidales; family Marinilabiliaceae; genus JAGPIS01. The sequence goes on along the minus strand of CAZWOA010000059.1, from coordinate 10,105 downwards.
TTACCGCTTGCCATACCATT
>CAZWOA010000059.1:7733-9985 GCA_964635545.1 uncultured Marinilabiliaceae bacterium | reverse complement strand
AATTAGGGAAATATCAGTTTTTATATATCTTTACGTAAAGTGAAATTCTTGTATTTATGAAAAAAAAACACATTCCCATTCTACTTGCAACTGCATTGGCTTTGATTGCATTATTTGTATCCCAAAGCTTGTGGTTTCGTTATGCATCAGTAAAAGACACTCAGGAACAGGCTATATCTTTCACTTCTTGTTTTAACGAGTCCATTTCTTCTTTAATCAGAAGTCGGATGGATACTGAAAATAATTATCCTTATACGATAGAACCAATTGACAGCATTTCTCTTGAAAAAATAATGAAAGAACAAAAGCCCAGCATTATTAATGCAGGAGACATAAAAGAGGACTGCAATGTAGCAGTAATGATTGAAAATGCTTTGATAGTATTAAAAATAGAAGAGGGAAAATTTGACTTAAAAGAATTAAACATCATGCTAACCACCCTTCTCAATGAAAAAGGTAAAGTTGTATCATCACACATTACTCTACACGACACTAGGAGCAACAAAATAGTGGATGAGGTTAAACAAGAAATCCCTCATGCCAACGATTCATTTTTTATAAAAACTTATACTGCCGAGCGGATAATAGAAATACCCGACGGCAACTACATAATAAGAGCCGAATATAGAATAGAACAACCCAACTACCTGCAAAGGTTGGGAGTTGTTACGCTGGTCTCTTTTGTTGCATCTATTGTAATAATCAGTGTGCTTTTTTATTTACTATTAATGCTTAAGCGCGGTTATAATGAGCTTGTAAATATGGAGCGTTCGTTTCACGGTGCAGTTCACGATTTAAAATCGCCATTGGCGTTTGTATTTTTTCAACTTTCGCTTATGGAAGAGCAAGAGACCAACGGGCAAAAGAAAGCCTCATTATCACTCACTGCCGACAGGGTGAATTTCCTTACCGATAAAATAATGCGTCTGCTAAAATCGGCACAAAGTATAGTTAAAATAGATGATGCACAGAAGTGTGAAGTGGTGCTATATGATATGCTGGAACAGATAGAGAGTGAGATGAGAACAATGTTTCCAGAGAAAAAAATTTGTTTCACATATAATATAGATCCTGACTTTACGATGTATGTGCACCCTGATTTGATGGAGGCTTCCATTAGGATAATTATTGAAAATGCAGTGAAATACAATAGTAATGAAACAGAGGTGGAAGTTACGGCCATGCAGAACCTTGATAAATTGGATATATATATTTCTGATAACGGAATAGGAATGACCAAACGGCAGATGAAAAACATATTTAAACCCTACTTCACAACCGATACCGTGCAGGGTAACGGCATAGGTCTATATTACGCTCAAAGCATTGTAAAAGCACACAACGGCATAATATCGGCCAAGAGTGAAGCGGGCAAAGGTTCTGAATTTGTAATTACATTACCCAATATTTCAGCATAAAAAAACATCAAATGGAATCACCAGTTATAAAAGTTTTACTTGTAGATGACGACGTGCTATTGGGCAGCAGCATAGTTGACGAACTGAATAAGAGAGGTTATGATGCCACCTACTTGAGTGCAGCCTATGGCGTTGCAGAGGCCATAAGCAAGATTAACCCTCATATTTTAATATTTGATGTGGAGATAGGCAAAGAGAACGGCATTGAAATGGCTCAAGAGCTCTTCAATGGTAATCCTACCCTACCCGTTATCTTTATATCATCGCACCGCGAAGATGAAACAAAAGAAGCCGGATTGATGGCCGGTGCCGTGGCTTATATCGAAAAACCATTCTCGGCCAGACTGCTTTCGGCACATATCGACCGTTTTACACGCAAAACAAAACTTACGTCGGAAAATCCTGAACACATCATCACAATAGGCAATGCCCAGCTTGACACCCGAAACAGAGCATTAGTATTCGTTGGAGAGAAGATTATCGACTTGCGCCCGATGGAATATGCCATCCTCAAAAAACTGACCGATAACTTCAATGAAATTGTCTCACGGGATGATTTGTACATTGCCGTGTGGGGAGAAGATACGGCTTTCTATAACGAACAGAGTTTAAATAACTATGTTCGTCGTGTAAGGGTATTACTTGAAAAAAACAGCACCGGTTTAGAGGTTTGTTCATTTAGACAAAAGGGATATAAGTTGCAGACGGTGGTTGGTAGTTAGTATTTAGTATTTTGTATTTAGCTAATAGCCAATAGCTGATAGCCAATAGCTAAAAGCTAGCAGCCCTCTCTCATCCTCGTTTGAAACGAGGATGCAATGGTTTCTGCATTTG
>CAZWOA010000059.1:3526-7633 GCA_964635545.1 uncultured Marinilabiliaceae bacterium | reverse complement strand
CTCTCATCCTCGTTTGAAACGAGGATGCAATGGTTTCTGCATTTGCAATGCTTTTAAGGCACCCCCACCCCCTAAAGGGGGCTCACCAACAACCAATAGCCGTTAGCCAATAGCCATTAGCCAACAGCCAATAGCTAACAGCTAATAACCATCATCAAATTTCCTCAACCGGAGTTTTCTGTATTTTGTAGTATAGAGCTATAAGAGCCCAAATAAATGTAACCACAGTAATTATTGCCATTGCTTTCACTTGTGGCATCAGTTCGCTTAGTGTTGAGTTATACATCACCATGCCGCGGAATGCATCAGCATAATGGGTTAATGGTATCATCTTGGCAAATATCTGTATTGCTTGTGGCATCTGCTCCAGGGGCCATGTCTGCCCACTGATGATAAAGCTTGGTGTTGCCACCACCATAAGCACCTCAGTTGCTTTAAGCTGTGTGGGCATTATTATACTCACTGCCATACCCATAAACGATACCGACACCATAAATAGTATTGACAGGAAATAGAACGTCCCAAGGTTCTCTACCATCGGTATCTGAAATGCCGGGAAGAACAGATGTATAAGCGGGAACCACAACAAGCAGCCCATAATGATGTACGGAATGGTTTTCACCATTAATATACGGAACGGATTGCGCGAAAGCGACAGAAGCTGTCCAAATGTTCTGTCCTCATACTCCTTGGTGAAACTAAGTGCCAGCACAATCAGGAAAACCTGTTGCATAATGGTAGCAAGCATACCCGGCCACAGGAACACAAGGTAGTTGTTGGATGGATTGAAGAAGCGGGTAAGATTAATCTTAAAAGCCTCATACTGCTCCATGGCAATCTCCGATGGAGTTCCTTTTTTCTTCAGGGTTTCAATCTCTATTCCGGCATTAATCACCATCAACGAAGTTTGAATACCTGTGGCAGCGTAGTTACCCGTGAGCATATTGGCACCGTTGATATCTACACTTACTTCAGGATATCTTTTCTGCTGAATATCAGCCTCAAAACGACTGGGGATAGTAACTATGGCCGATATACCATGCTGGGTCATCTCCTCCTTCATATTGTCACTATTGTATTTCACCTTCGTTACGGCTACATACTGGTTATCGTCGAGGGCATCAATGATTTTCTGACTAAGGGGCGTATTATCAAGGTCAACCACAGCAATGGGCAGATCTTTTACAACAGCTTTTTTATATACATTACCGATTAACACAGCATAAAGCAACGGCGCACCTATAAAAATAAGGAGTGCCACCGAGTTGCTTTTAAATAGCAACGCTTCACGCCACATCAGTCTAAAATAATCTTTCATAACATTTATTGTTTCAGTAGTTTACGATAACCTCTGATTACTTTTTGTGCTCCAAAAGCACCGTTGCATTATTAAATAGTTGTGAAGCAAAATCAGTGTCATCAGGCACAAATTTCAGTTCATACACAGCCTCACCAAGCTCATAAGCGGGGTAAGCAGTGGTTCTGTTACCATATTTCGACAGCTCGTTAACGGCTATCAGGCGACAGTTGAACACCTCCTTATCACCAAATGGAAGCTCAATTTTGTAGGTCTCACCTCTCTTAAACTGGCTTATAAGGCTCTCGCTGATGGTAAATCTGAACCAAGTTGACTCAGGCTCGTAACCCACAAAAATATTGTATCCCGGCAGTGCTAGTTCGCCCTCTTTTAGTGCAATGGTTTCAATACTCATCTTCTTTGGAGCTATTATAAAACGCTCATTAAGAACCACATTGGCCTCTTTCACTGCGCCTTCTGCCTGTTTCTTCTGTCCCAGTGCCATTCTAATCTGCTCCTCGCGAATACCACCCTCTACCTCCTGACGCTTAGCCAGTGCGGCTTGATACTGTGCGAGAGCCATATTATAGCGGGTTGATGCCTCATCATAGGCCTGTGGTGCCACAAGGCTATCATTAAACAGATTCTGAACCCTCTCCAGCGATTTTTTTGCAAATTCGTACTGGTCTTTGGCAGCCTGATACATTGCCACCACTTGCTCTTTCTGCTCTTTTGTGGCTCCGTGTAGCGACATCTCATACTGGCCTGTTGCAGAGAACAGCGCACCCTCGGCCTGAAGCATCTTGGCATTCACCTCCGGAATATCGAGCACTGCAAGGGTATCACCCTCATTTACCATATCCGACTCCTTAACACGGATTTCAATAATACGGCCTGCATATTTTGGCGCAAGGCTAATGGTTTCACGTTTCACCTTACCTTCAAAATACTCGTTTCTTCGTTTGTTGCACGATGAAAACGTAAGTAGAATAAGTGCAACGGCAGTAATAGCTAAATATGATGTTTTCATTTCTATATGTGTTTCTTTTTTGTTAAAGACAATTTTTTTCAATCTAAATCAGAATAATATAATTACTTAGTTCTGAACACTTTCGAGACTCAATTTACCTCCCGAAATCAGGAACTCCAATGCCGAGGCACGCTGGGCTGCTATGGTTTTAATCCTGTCGAGGCACACCTTTTCATAGTCGGTAATGGCCGCAAGATGCTCATTCATAGTTATTAATCCCTGTTGAAACTGCTTGGTGCTAAGGTTAAGCACATCGGCAGCAAGCACTACCTGCTTATCGGCATTCTCTATCAACAGTATATTTTTTTGTTGCTCAAGACGCTCCTTTTCAAGTTTGATATTTGCCATCTCAACAGTGTTATTACGTTGGTTTTCAAGCATCATCCTATCAATCTTTACCTGTTTGGCATTATTACGAGCCAACAAACCGTCGAAAATAGTCCATCGAAGACCAATACCCACATACCACTCGGGATCGAGTAATGTGAGGTTATCTTTGTAGAACTCATATTTTCCGAAAGCAAACACCTTTGGAATATACTCACTATATTCGGCACGTTTCTTATAGTTGGTGGCAATAATCGCCTCATTAAGTGCCTTCACCTCCGGACGGTCCTCGGCGGTTAGCACCTGCTCGGTTATAACCCATGGTTTCAGCTCCGGTTTTAACGCCTCCAATTTGTTAACCTCAACACCGGTAAGCTCTGCCAGTCGCATTGCCACCACTTTTTGTGCTGTAGCAAGTTCAATACGTTTCACATTAAGTTGCTCCAGAGCCAGGTCAATACGTTGGCGGCTCAGCGATATTGTAAGCCCATTGGCCAGTGCCTTCTCCACAAATCTCTTCTGCTCATTAAGCAGCCTCTCAGTCTCATCAAGGGTTTTATTGGTATTTCTGATGATGGCGTATTGGTCGTAGGTGGTTACCAAATCGAGCAGTGTGTTTGAAATCTCGGCATCGGTAAGATGATTAAGTGCCGCAATTTGGTGATTTACAGCCTTCACCGTATTAGCCACCTTCAAACCCGAGAACAGCAACATCTGCGCATTTGCATTTGCCTTAAAGAAATTCTGATCCTGAATTACTGGTATCTCCTTGGAATTCTTGGCAATAGCATCGCCCAAAGTGGTACCATCGGGAGCAATAACCTGTGTGGGAGGAGTGTGAAAATTTATAGCACCGCCGGTACTCATTGCCAGTTGCTCTTTTATAAGCAGGCCTTGCGCACCATTAAGCAGAGTAATCATATCCTCGGGAAATGCAATGTCATCGTTCATGTGGGTGTAGGCAGCCTCAAGACCTACCTTGGGAAGATAAGCCATGTAAGCTTTGCTTTTATCGATGGATGCCTTCTCCGAAGCAAGTTCCTTATTCTTAATTGCTTCACTCTTCTCAACCGCAAGACGTGCCATCTCTTTAAGACTAAGGATGGAATCTTGCTGCCCACTAACAGTTATGTGGGCCAACAGCAATATTGCCGGTAATAAAAATCTCAAAATCTTCATATAATAGTCTTTCTCTTTTTATCGTTTGATTTTCAGCATACAAAAGTACCCCTTTTTTTTAAAAGGATTATTATTTAAAAGTCGGATAAAATTCAAAATATCGACTTTTAAGTTTAAATCTTCTATCAAAAATCATGCCCAACATCGACCAATCCACTGAATATAAGACTAATATTATAAAAAAGAGATTTAAAACACAAATGTATGAATTGATAAAATCAGCATACGAACATAAATTAACAATTACTGATGTATTATATTGATACTTTAGAGA
>CAZWOA010000059.1:0-3426 GCA_964635545.1 uncultured Marinilabiliaceae bacterium | reverse complement strand
TCCCCTACCCCCAGCACTTAATGAACAGTCATCTCGAACGAAGTGAGAGATCTCATTTACCAACTCTGTCGTTGGTAGCAAAGCAAAGATTCTCAAAAGAACCAATGACAGAATTACCATGTCATCAACATATCCTGCAACTATTAGGTGCCTACTAGAGATGTTTAACAGTGCTATTTACCATGGGCTAAAGCCACGTGGTTACCAACACCACGATTTGCACTAAAACTTCACATTAGAATGATTCTTAATTACCTAATGAGGGCTTTAGTCATTTTTTTATTTCATAAAATTTGTTAATTTATGGATTACATAAGAAATAGTGTGATTTGAGTAAAACTTACAAGGCAAACCCATAAAATACTGTATCTATGACAATAAGAGAAATTTGCAAACACCTGAATGCTGAGATAAAAACGGGCAGTGCAAACATTGACAATGAGATTAAATATGGATTTGCCAGCGATTTGCTCAGCGACGTTCTTACACTCGATACCAATAGTTTTTTACTCATCACCGGAACCTGCAACATACAGGCTGTGCGCACTGCCGAAATGGCCGATGTTAGCTGCATCCTCTTTGTAAGGGGTAAAAAGGCAACCCCCGAAATGATTACTCTTGCTGCCGAAAACGATATAGTTATACTTGAGTGTCAATACTCTATGTATCGCTCCATAGGCATACTCTACTCGCTCGATTTACCACCCGTTTATTAATTTTTTTAGCCATGAAGTTAAAATACGAAATAGAGGGAGGTAACTTCAGCCGTGCAGGCACAGCTTCCAGCGAAGTGAAAAGGGTACTAAAACAACTGAGCGTGTCACCTGCGATAATAAAGCGAATCGTAGTGGCACTTTTCGAGGCGGAGGTGAATGTGGTGGCTCATGCCCACAACGGATATGTTTATGTGGATATTGACACCCACAAAATAGATATAACCATTGAGGACCAAGGACCGGGCATTCCCAACATTGAATTGGCAATGCAGGAGGGCTACAGCACGGCATCGCCCAAAGTGAGGGAGATGGGTTACGGCGCCGGAATGGGGCTGTCGAATATGAAACGGAATGCTGATGAACTGAAAATAACAAGTAAAGTGGGCGAAGGAACCACGGTACAGTTGCTGACATACTTAAAATAGACAACTATGGGTCTGCAGTTTTACCACGCTCTAAAGGTCGATACCGACAAATGCTATGGCTGCATCCACTGCATGATGGCCTGCCCCACGGGTGCCATCAGGATTGAGGCAGGGGTGGCAACCATACGCAATGAGTGGTGTGTTGACTGTGGCGAATGTATGAAGGCGTGCCCGGTATCGGCAATCTACGTGGAGCAGGACGATATAGACCGCATATTCAACTACAACCACCGCATCGCTGTGCTGCCTTCGGTGTTCTTTGGGCAGTTTGGCTATGAGCACTCCCCTACCCGCATCATGGGCGCACTCACAAAAATAGGGTTTAACCGGGTGGTGCTGGCCGAGCAATCTGTTGATTACATTAAAGATGCAATGATAGATTATCAGCGCAACAACCGCAGCCACCTACCCCTTATTAGCGCCTTCTGCCCGGCGGTGGTAAGGCTTATCCAGGTGAAATTCCCATCCATGGTCGATAATATAATCACGATAAAGCAACCCATCGACACCACAACTCTTCTGGTACGCAGGGAGTGTGAAGAGCAGGGCATTTCATCCGAAGATATAGGAATATTTTACGTAACGCCTTGTGCCGCCAAGATTGCCGCCGTAAAATGTCCGGTAGGCGAGGAAAATTCAAATATTGACGGGGTTATAAATATGGATTTTCTATACAACAGGGTGTTGAAAGAGATTCACGCCCAAAGCGGCAACAGCGACGACATAAGCCCTGAATTTACCGTCACCGGACTCAGGTGGAGCCTCACCAATGGCGAAGCACTACACATGAATGGACGATGCCTTGCCATAGACGAGATACACAACGTAATGCATTTTCTGGAAAAACTTGAGAATGGCGAAATAGAAGATATTGATTTTCTTGAGCTTAGAGCATGCGACCAGAGCTGTGCCGGCGGCGTATTGCTTACAGGCAACCGTTTTATAACCACCGAAAGGATTAACCATATAGCCAACAACACGCCCAATGGAAGAGTCCCCATTGATGAGCGGCACCAAAAATATATAACCGACAATATAAAATTGGGTAAAATTGAACCTCGCTCGATGGTTACCCTTCACAAAAATATGGACACAGCCCTCAAGCGCATGCAGCGCGTAAGGCGGCTGATGTGCTACCTGCCCGGCATAGACTGTGGTGCTTGCGGGTCGCCCAACTGCCAGAGCCTTGCCGAAGATGTGGTGCGCAATGAGGCATTTCTATCCAACTGCGTATTTATTCAACGCATGATGGAGAAACACAGGAGGCTGAGCAACGAACACGCCTTCAGAATAATAGAAAAAACATGGGGCAAGGCACGCCTCGACAAAGATTGCTATAAGAAAGGAGCAAAAAATGAACGTATCTGACCTCATCCAACAACTTAACCTCACCGTTTATGGCGGTTCGCACTCCGATACCACCATCACGGGGGGATACACCAGCGACCTGCTTAGCGATGTGATGGGCAACGCCGGGGAGGGCAATGTGTGGATAACCCTACAAACCCACAAAAACGTGATGGCGGTAGCATCGCTTAAAGATATTGCTGCCGTGGTGATAGTGAAAGGGCTGAAACCCGAAGAGGCCACCATAGAGCAGAGCAACCTCGAGGGAATACCGCTGCTGGGCACCAGTATGGAGACTTTTGAAGTGACCGGGAAAATATACGAACTACTAAAAAATAGCTGACATGAAAATTTACAGGGCCGATATGCACATCCACACCATTCTCTCGCCATGCGGAAGTCTGGAGATGAGCCCTGTGAACATTCTCAAAACAGCATCGGAAAATAAAATCGACATCATAGGCATCACCGACCATAACAGCACAAGGCAGTGTGCCACCATCCAGAAACTGGCAGCCCCAATGGGCATAACGGTGCTGTGCGGTGCCGAGGTCAACACGCGCGAAGAGATTCATTGCCTGGCTCTATTTGGCGATAACCAATCTCTACATAAGTTTCAGGAGTGGCTCGACTGGCTCCTTCCCGATATAAATAACGACCCGCTGAAATTTGGCGACCAGGTGTGGGTGGATATCAATGAAAACATAGCAGGCGAAGAGCCGCGACTGCTCATATCGGCCATCAATGCATCGCTAAAGGAGACGCAGGATATGGTGCACTCACTGGGCGGAATTTTCATCGCAGCCCATGCCGATAAATCGCGAAATAGTGTGATTAGCCAGCTCGGTTTTATTCCTGATGATGTTCATTTCGACGCCATAGAGATAAGTAGTAACATCAACATACACAAATTCTTAGAAAGATATCCTTATCTAAAA
>CAZWOA010000058.1:16796-20771 GCA_964635545.1 uncultured Marinilabiliaceae bacterium | reverse complement strand
TGCCGGTTTTTGTATAATACCGCTAAAAAGGGACAAGGAATGCGGGAACCAATTATTCGTGTAAATCCGTGCTAATACCGTTGATACAGGATAATTACAGGTGATAAATAATTGTACTGCCACTTCGGGCAGGAGCGCATGGAGGCATATACAGTGGGTTGAAACCCACGGTTATGCATGGTTTGTCTCTCCGAGCCGATGGGCATGACGTAAAAAATTAAACTGTGTAAGGTTTCCTCTTGACACTCTCGTACCTCTCGTACCTCTCGTACCTCATAGTCTCTTTAACCATTCAACTTTTTAACTTTTTTTCTTAACCATTCAACTTTTTAACTTAACCCATGCCCCTCTTTCTCTCTCAACTCCCTAAGTCTCTGTGTAAGAATAGGTACTATTTTATTCACATCACCCACTATGCCCACATCGGCCACGCCAAAGATAGGGGCATTGCGGTCTTTGTTAACGGCCACAATGAAGTCCGACTCCTCCATACCGGCAAGGTGCTGCACCGCTCCCGATATTCCAAGTGCTATATATAGGTCGGGGCGCACTGTCTTGCCTGTTTGTCCCACTTGCCTGTCGTGGGGTATGAAGCCCGCATCAACCATTGCGCGCGAGGCAGCTATCTCTGCTTTGAGCACTTGCGACAACTCTTTAAGTCGCTCGAAACCTTCTTCGCAACCAACGCCGCGCCCGCCCGATACTAGCACGCGTGCTTGGGTAATGTCTATTTTATTCTGCTGGGCTGCCTCTTTGCGTATTAGTTTCACTTTGAATGCCTTATCGTCAAAAGGGATCTCTATTTTCTCTATCTCACCCTTACGCGACGAATCTTCTGCAGCACGTTTCATCACACCAGGTCGCACGGTTGACATCTGCGGACGGTGGTCTTTGCATATTATCGTTGCCATCAGGTTACCGCCAAACGCAGGCCTTGTCATAAGCAGCTCGCCTTCGGCTGTTACTTCAAGACGGGTGCAGTCGGCTGTGAGGCCTGTTTTAAGCCTTGCCGATAGTCTTGGGCCTAGGTCACGCCCAATGGTTGTGGCACCAATGAGGAGAATCAGCGGGTTGTTTTGTTTAACTATATGTGTAATTGCCTGTGTGTAAGGCTCTGTGGTATAATCTTTTAGTGATTTATGGTCAATATAGATTACCTTATCGGCTCCGGCGGCTATAAGTCTTTTACACTCGGCCTCCATGCAGCAGCCTGGCAGCATTGCCACTACCTTCTGATTTATTGAGTCGGCCAGCTCACGCGCCTTGCCCAGCAGTTCGAGGCCCACGTTCTGTATATTGCCGTCGCGCTGCTCAATAAATACGTAAATATCTCTATATGTGATTGATGTGTCCATGATTTCTCCTTTTGTCAAATGATGAATTTATCCTGCAGCTTACTAATTATAATTCCAACCGCTTCTTCCGGCTCCACTTCATATATCTGGCCGTTCTGCTTCATGCCTTTGGCAAATGCGCTTTTCACCTTCGTAGGCGATCCTTTAAGGCCGAGTAGTGTTGCATCGGCATCCAGGTCATCGGCACTCCACACCTGCACGGTGCGCTTATAGGCCTGCACAATTCCTTGCACGCTCATGTATCGAGGGCGGTTGGCCGACGATATAACTGTCACCAGCAGAGGTGCTTCTGCCTCCAGATGTTCGTAGCCATCCTCGGTGGCGCGGCGTATGGTGAATAGGGGCGAGGCATACTCTATGCGGTCGGTATAGGTAACTTGCGGTATGCCAAGTATTTCTGCCACCTGGGGGCCTACTTGGGCTGTATCACCGTCGATGGCTTGCCGGCCTGCAATCACAAGGTCGTAATCGAGCTTTTTGAGTGCGGCAGCCAGTGCTGTTGATGTTGCTAAGGTATCGGCACCTGCAAACCGCTTGTCGGTGAGCAGTATAGCATTGTCGGCACCCATTGCCAAAGCTTCACGCAGCATGGCATCGGCCTGTGGCGGCCCCATGGTTATCACTGTTACGGTTGCTTTATGTATATGCTTGATTTGCAGTGCGATCTCCAGTCCGCTCTTGTCGTCGGGGTTCATTATGGCGGGCACTCCCTCGCGGATAAGTGTTCCGGTAGCGGGGTTTATCTTTATTTCGTTGGTATCGGGAACCTGTTTTATACAGACTACTATTTTCATGATTATGGTTTTTAGATTTGTAATTGGCTTTACTTCAATAGTTTGGCGGCTATCACCATACGTTGTACTTCAGATGTGCCCTCATATATTTCCGTAATTTTGGCGTCGCGCATCATCCGTTCCACCGGGTATTCGCGTGTGTAGCCATATCCGCCGTGAAACTGCACAGCTTTGTTGGTCATCTCCATTGCTGTTTCTGATGCATATAGCTTAGCCATTGCGGCATCGGCCGAGTATTGTTCACGGTTATCTTTTTTCCAGGCCGCCGAACGTATCAGTAGCCGTGATGCCTGAATACGGGTCTCGAGGTCGGCAAGCTGGAATTGTGTGTTCTGGAAGTTGCTGATGCTCTTGCCGAATTGCTTACGCTCTTTGGTATATTTAACTGTCTCATCCATTGCGCCTTGTGCTATGCCAAGTGCTTGAGCTGCAATGCCTATGCGGCCGCCATCTAATGTTTTCATTGCTATTGAGAATCCGGCTCCCTCTTTGCCCAGCAGGTTCTCTTTTGGTATGCGGCAGTTGTTGAATACCAGTTCGCAGGTGGCGCTTCCCCGTATTCCCATCTTCTTTTCATGTTTACCAATGGTGAATCCGGGTGTGTCGCGCTCCACTATGAAGGCGCTTGTGCCCCGTGTTCCCTGACTTTTATCGGTCATTGCGATTACAATATACACATGGGCATATTGTGCGTTGGTAATAAATATTTTGTTGCCGTTGAGTATGTAATGGTCACCATCTGCTATTGCGGTCGTTTGCTGTGCCGATGCGTCGGTTCCTGCGTTTGGCTCTGTAAGTCCGAATGCTCCCAGCCACTCGCCTGATGCCAGTTTAGGCAGATATTTTTGTTTCTGCTCTTCGGTGCCGTGTTCAAGGATGGGGGCAATGCACAGCGATGTGTGTGCCGATACGATTACGCCCGTGGTGGCACAGTTGCGCGACAGCTCCTCAACGGCCATCGCATACATCATATTTGTTCCGCCTGCTCCTCCGTACTCTTCAGGAACGGGTATGCCCATTATTCCCAGTGCGCTCATTTTCTCCACGGTCTCAATGGGAAACCGCTCCTGTTCGTCAATCTCGGCTGCCAATGGTTTCACCTCCTTGTCCGAGAACTCCTTTATCATCTGAAGGAACAGCTGTTGTGTATTATCTAATTTGAAATCCATATTTTTTATCTTTTCTGGTATTCTTTCTTATCGTTTCAATATCAGTGCAGTACCCATTCCACCGCCAATGCAGAGTGATGCAAGTCCGCTCTTTTTGTTGCGGTTTATCATATCGTGAACCAGCGAAACCACTATTCTGGCTCCCGATGCACCTATTGGATGGCCAAGTGCTATTGCTCCGCCGTTGGGATTAATGCGTTTATGTAACTCATTGTATGTCATCTTATTGATTGATGCCAATTCACGTATTACTGCTATGCTCTGGGCGGCAAATGCTTCGTTAATTTCCATGGTTTCTATGGAGTTTAGCTGGCAGTTGGCCCTCTTCAGTGCTGCACCAATTGCCTGCACCGGACCAATTCCCATCAGTGCGGGCTCTACGCCTGCTTGTCCTGCCGATATAATCTCAGCCATGGGGGTGAGGTTATACTTTTTTATCGCCTCTTCGGATGCCAATAATACCATTGCCGCCCCGTCGTTTATTCCTGATGCATTTCCTGCCGTTACTGTTCCGTCTTTCTTGAATGCAGGGCGTAATCCTGCCAGTTTCTCGGGCGAACTGTTGCGGTTGGGGTGTTCATCGGTATCGAAAACTGTAGTTGTATTTCTGCTGATAAGTTCCACCGGAGTTATCTCGTTTTTGAATCGTCCGCTGTC
>CAZWOA010000058.1:0-16696 GCA_964635545.1 uncultured Marinilabiliaceae bacterium | reverse complement strand
GCCGCCAGTTCCGACGGTTTTACGCCGGCAATGCTTCCCATGAATCGTCCTATGGGAGTGCGTAGGGCTGCTGCTATATATACTTTTTTCATATTGCTGATTTTAAGGGTGTTATATTGTGTGTGTTAAATCATTGGTTTAATTTCCTTGGGTATAATTAGTTTAGCCTCTGTGGCTGCCTGTATCTCTTCTATGGTGAATTCGGGATGTTTCTCAATAAGCTCTATTCCTTGCGGGGTAATCTTCATCACGCCCATCTCGGTAATTATCATATCCACTTCGCCGGCAGCTGTGAGTGGTAATGTGCACTCTTTCATTATCTTAATCTCGCCGCGGGCAGTATGTTCCATCACCAGTATCACTTTTTTTGCACCCACTATCAGGTCCATTGCACCACCCATTCCGGGCGTTTTTTTGCCGGGTATCATCCAGTTGGCAAGGTTGCCTTTCTCGTCGGTCTGTAGTGCACCAAGGAAGGTAACGTCGATATGGCCGCCTCTAATCATGCCAAATGAGGTAGCACTGTCGAATGTTGATGCTCCTTGTCGGAAGGTTATATATCCTCCGCCGGCATTGATGTAATCCTTATCTTCCTTGCCTGCTTCCGGCTCGGGACCCACGCCTAATAAACCGTTTTCGGAGTGAAGCGTTACTTCAATGTCGTGGTCTAAGTAGTTGGGAATGAGGGTGGGAAGCCCTATGCCCAGATTTACAATATTGCCATCCTGGATTTCACGTGCTGCCCTTCTGGCTATTGTTTCGCGTATCTGATTCTTGTCCATGATGTTATGTTTTTAATTTATTACTATTTTTATTTTCTCATTAACTCCCTTTTTTACTTCCCCTTCAGGGGAACGAGGGGTGATTCAATTCCCCTTTAGGGGATTTAGGGGTATTGAATTTAGGGATTCATCCTCCTCACAAATTCGGCCGCTATGTACGATGCCACATCATCGGCATAGGAGTTCATTCCAAATCCTGCATCATAGCCAAGCTCTTTTGCCAGTTCGTGGGTAATCCTCGGACCGCCACAAACCAGTATCACCTTATGCCGTATCATCTCTGCCTCAAGAAGTTCAACCAGTTCCACCAGATTTTTAATGTGGATGTCTTTTTGTGTAACTGTTTGAGACACAAGCAGTACATCTGCATTTAGCTCTATTGCCTTTGCCACAAATTCATCATTGGGAACCTGCGAGCCAAGGTTGTGAGCATCAATCATATCGTAACGTTCGAGACCATAATGGCCTGCAAAGCCCTTCATGTTCATTATTGCGTCAATACCCACCGTGTGCGCGTCGGTGCCGGTACTTGCGCCCACCACCACCAATGGCCGGCCTATATTGTCTCTTATAAACTGGTCGGTCTCAGCCATATCCATCTTTGTGCTTTCGGCACGGGGAACATATATCGATGCATAATCGACAGTGTAATTGCAATTTCCGTAGCAGTTGAAGAATGTGAAGCCGGGTGTAAGCTCTTTGTAGAACACCACCTGCGGATTCTCAAAGCCCATTTTTCTGATGAGCTGACGAGCCGCCTCCACAGCCTCTTCGCCGGCCGGCACAGGTAATGTGAAGCTAATCTGCGTCTTACCGTCGTTCATGGTGTCGCCATAAGGTTTCACCATGCTTAGGTCGAGCTGTTTATTGGCCGGTCCTGAATCTCTGTTATATAATCCTCCACTCATAATATCTTGTTATTGTCGTGCTATCATTAGTTCTATAAACGGGTTGTAGTAGTGGTCGGCTTTCCGTGCCACTCCCTGCAATCCTTTACCACCTTCACGATGCCGCTTTATGCCACCGAATATTCCCTTTTCCAATGCGTTAAACAGTCCCTCTTCAACTAATTGTTCAAGTAGGGAAGTGGCATTATCCAGCACCTCTTTTGCCCTTTTTCTGATGATTCCTCCCTCTTTAAACTCAATCTCGCCACCCAAATCCCTCATATTGCCAAATATGTAACGCGCATTCTCAATGGCGAGATAACGGTCGCTCATAAATGGGGTGTGGATGGCCTCTGTGGGCATTCCAAGGAGTTGTATCCCCTGCGAGGTCATTATACCTACCATGTTGAACATTGCATCCTGAATATGGCCTTTAAATATGTTGCCGGTCATAAATTTTGTGGGTGGCATATATTTCAATGGTGCCTTGGGGAATATCTCCCTTATGAGCTGTGCCTGAGCCAGTTCGTAAAGAAATCCGTTTTCGGTGTCAGGGTTCATCTCAAAGGCATGGCCTAGTCCCATCTGCTCTTCGGGCAGGCCTGCAAGTAGTGCCAGCTGTTCGTTTATCAGGTCGGAAGCAAGCACTGTGTGTGCCTCTTCGTATGCATCGGCAGTGGTGAGGTAGTTATCTTCGCCGGTGTTTATTATCACGCCTGCATAGCCGTTGATGATGCGCGAAAAGAACTGGTCAACCAGGGTGCGCTGCATGTTGATATCCCTGAACAGGATGCCGTAAAGTGCGTCGTTGAGCATCACATCGAGGCCCTCGAAGGCACCCATCACTGCTATCTCGGGCATGCAAAGCCCTGAGCAGTAGTTGCATAGCCTTATGTATCTGCCTACTTCTTCGCCCACTTCATCGAGGGCTTTACGCACTATCCTGAAGTTCTCCTGAGTGGCATAGGTGCCGCCAAATCCTTCGGTGGTTGCACCGTAGGGCACATAATCGAGCAAACTCTGACCGGTGGTGCGTATCACTGCTATAATGTCGGCTCCCTGCCGTGCCGCTGCCTGTGCCTGTATCACATCTTCATACACATTGCCCGTGGCCACTATTACGTACAGGTAGGGGCGCTTGCCTTCGCCCAATCTATCGATGAATTTTTCACGCCTGTTGCGTCGCTCTTTTATCCGTTCAAGGCAACTGTCGATATATGGCTTTAATGCGTTGTGTACCAATGTATCATCCATGAATCCGGTTTTTGCCAGATCCAACTTTCCTGCGGCAATATCTTCGGCTGCCTGCTGCGGTGTTATACCTGTGTGTGCCAGTGTGTTACCCATAATGTACAAGATGCCGTGATGAAGCAGGTTTCTCTCCATCAGATGGTTTATCACCACGTTGGGAAGGGGCACTCCGTAACTATCCACACCATCGATACCGATAAGGCGGCAAAGGGTGCGCTCCACGGCAACGGTGGTGTATCCTGTTACGAACTCCTGTACATTGCCTGCTACATGGGCTGCGAGTCCGCGTGCTCGGGATATATCTTGGGGGTTTATTCCTAATTTGCTCTTCATTTTTTCTCGGTTTAATCTTTTTTGCTTTCCAAATAGTCGGCCGCTCGCCCTATCCAATCGGTGTCAGCACCCATTATCACAGCTATGTTGAGTGCTTCGCGCGGTGAGTTATTTTCGGTGGCATCCACAAGGTCGTAGTCGATGTGTTGGTTCAGGTTGCTTATGGTTAATTGCTGATTATCAATGTCTTTCAAGCCTTTGGTGCGTAGCTTTTTACATCCTTTACAATTTATGTCGTAATGTGTTGCAATTAGTGATGCAGAGTTGCCGCTTTTAAGTTCGTCAACAAGTGCCCTTACCAGTGCTTCACCTTCGGTTGGGTTGGTGGTGCGTGCCGGTTCGTCGATGAGGATAAGTATGGATTTCCCTTTACGCACTTTTTTCACAATTTTGCTTATCGCCATCACTTCGGCAGCATAGGAGGATAGGCCTTGCTGCATATTTTGAAGGTCGCCCTGAATTAGTGAAACTGACTCTACAGGCTGCATTATTGCTGATGTGGCCGGTATCCAAAAGCCGTACTGATACATTAATTGGCATAGTGCAATGGTCTGTAACAGAATGCTTTTACCACTCATATTGGCTCCTGTAAGCAGTGTTACTCCCAGTTGCAGACTGATGGTGACAGGCTGGTAATGAAGCTCCCTCTTCAGGAGATTTTCCTTCACTTCGGGGTGGAACACGCCTTCAAGGGTTATTCCGCCATCCGATTTTTTGGGGCGTTGAAGATTTAATTTTCTATTGAGGCTTAGTTGTGCCAACAGTATATCCAGATTTACTATTGATGCAAAAGTTGATAAAAGTGTGTCGGCATGTTTTGAAAGTTGCCCACTCAGCTCTTTCTGAATCTGTTTTTCAATCATCACCGCCTCGGCTCGCAATGCAGTTATATCATTGTCCGATTCGTTATTATTTTCGCTATGATGCGTGATGGCTGCTATCCTGTTTCTTAATTGTGCAAGTGGGGCAGAGTAGCTGTCATAAATGTAGAATGAGCTGATTCTCTGCTTGTCCGGGTCGAGTATGTCAATTATAACTTCAAGGCTGTCAATCATTATTATTGATGATGGCCATCCGTCGGTAATAGTTTTTATCTTATTTGCAGATAGTGCAAATCTCTTTATTTCAAATAGTTCTATCTCATCCAATATTTGCTTTGAGGCCAGTCTATCAAGGGTGGAGCATATATCCATTATTTCGCCCATCAGGTGCGATAGCTTCCCGGTTGTTGACGACGCCTCTTGATGTAGCAACACCGATAATTCATCCAGCGGAAGGCGCATACGTTCAATTTTGGATTGCGTCACGGCCATTGTGCGCTCCAGCATGGTACGTCGCCCCATTGGTGTGCTGAATTTCATCTGTCCGATGATATGTTTCAGTCCGGGATATCGTGATATGGCTTCTTTCAGTTTCATACTTTCATTTTTCTTATGTTATATACCGGTACTTCTGTTGCTTGTCTTACTGCATTTTCAAACTCCTCGGCATCAAAATGGTAGCCGGTGGGCGACCATGGATTTACACATACTGCTATAAGGTGGGCAGGATTTACAACTGTTATTGTATTGCCTTTATCCTTAAGTAGTTGCAATGTGTGAGCTGAAGCGAATATTTTAGTGTAATCGGCCACCGTAAGCTCTATATTCTTTGATGTGCCGTTGGTGAAATGGGCCGCAATTCTGTCGGTTAATGCTCCCGACAGATACAGGTGTGCATTATTTTCAACTATCTCCAACGACGGCATTTTCAGCATATCATCAGTAATAAGTTGATGGTTCGAATCATCAGAAATATTCCATAATCCCCGTTTCAGATTAGCTGTTTTTTCTGATGTTACTCCTTTGCTCCTCT
Organism: uncultured Marinilabiliaceae bacterium; assembly: GCA_964635545.1. Lineage (GTDB taxonomy): Bacteria > Bacteroidota > Bacteroidia > Bacteroidales > Marinilabiliaceae > JAGPIS01. The sequence goes on along the minus strand of CAZWOA010000058.1, from coordinate 11,589 downwards.
CAAGCTTTATAAGCGAGCAAAGGTGTGCTGTTTGCCTCACAGCCTCATTAATACTGGCCGAAATTGCCGCTCCGGTGCATAGTATCATGCCGTCGGCTATGGTTGGTGCAGCCTGACTTATACGTGATAATGCTCCATCAATCAGTATTATATCGCAGTTTAATTGATGTTTTAGTTTAAATATAAGTTCTTTAAGTCCTTCAGTGTGCGATGGTCCTGCAATTATCACTTTACCGTTACTTTTTGCTCTGGCAGTTACTATTCGTCCGGTTGCACTGTGCCACCGGTCCACGTCGAGTATCTCGGCATCAATAGTGCGCTCTCGGAAATGCTTCTCGCTGGTGGAGAACACAAATCCGGGGGGCAGATGAATCTCAGGCTTTCCGGTTCCTGTAACCTGATCGGTGGTCTCGCCGTCTAACCCTGCCGATGTAATTGCCGCTTTCTTGTCGCGCGACGACAATTGCCTTATCAGATAGGCGACACACTCGGTTTTCCCGGTGTTCTTCTCCAATCCGGCCACGGCAACTATGCTATATTTTAATATGTCGTCAACAAGCGGCATCTGCATCAGGTTTTTATGGGTTCATTAGCTCTTTTTTCGATCTGTTGCGTCTCTCAAGTGTCTCTGGCTCAATGGTAAGTCTTACGCCACTAAGCAGCGCCGATGGTCCTTCGGATGGCCGTTTGGTATCGCAATCGGGACAGAAGCACTGGTTTATATAGTTCTCAGGCTCGGTATATGAGCATATAACTCCTTCGAAATTGCGAAGCACCACCCTTTGAGGGCTCGATGAAATTACGTAGGTTGGCATTACGGGAGTCTTTCCGCCGCCGCCGGGTGCATCAACCACGAAGGTGGGAACAGCAAAGCCCGATGTGTGGCCTCGCAGGCTCTCTATTATCTCGATACCTTTAGAAACCGGCGTTCTGAAATGCTCAAGCCCCATAGACAGGTCACATTGGTAGATGTAATAGGGGCGAACCCTGTTTTTCACCAATGCATGCACCAAATTGCGCATCACATGGGTGCAGTCGTTCACGCCTCGCAGCAGCACACTCTGGTTGCCCAGTGGAACCCCTGCATTAGCAAGTTTTGCACATGCGGCAGCGGCTTCGGGAGTCATCTCGTTGGCATGGTTGAAATGGGTGTTCACCCATACCGGATGATATTTTTTAATCATCTCCACAAGATTATCGGTTATGCGCTGCGGACAAACCACGGGTATGCGTGTGCCGATGCGTATAATCTCAACGTGTGGAATGGCTCTCAGGCGTTTCAGGATACTCTCCAGCATCGTGTCGCTAATCATCAGTGCATCACCGCCCGAAAGCAGTACGTCGCGCACCTGTGGAGTGCGTGCTATGTAGTCGATGCCCATCTGTATCTTATCCGAGGGCAACTCACAATCCCTCTGACCGGCAAAACGGCGACGGGTGCAGTGGCGGCAATACATTGAGCACATGTCGGTAATCAGAAACAGAACCCTATCAGGATAGCGGTGTGTAAGTCCTGGAACCGGCGAGTCGGTATCCTCATCCAGCGGGTCGAGAAGGTCGGCCCCCGAGTGGTAGGTTTCAGCAAGGGTAGGTATCGCCTGGCGGCGGATGGGGCAGTGCGGGTTGCTCTGGTCAATCAATGATAGATAATAGGGCGTAATGGCCATCCTAAGGGTTTTTAGTGTCTCTTTAACGCCTTTCTCCTCTTCTGTGGTCAGTTTGATGTACTTCTTAAGCTGGTCGAGGGTTTCTATACGGTTCTTAACCTGCCATTTCCAGTCATTCCACTGTTCGTCGGTTATTTCAGGGAATAGTATGTGTCTGTTGCCGGTCATAATGCTTGGTTTATGTTTGTTTTAAATTGTATGAGATTAAAAATCAGGCATATAACTCTGTGAAGAGCTTGCGTAGTGCTTCATTCTCACGGAATATCTGTAGTGTTAACTCGGCGTGCCCTTTGGTGTAGCCGTTGCCTATAATCATGGTTACATCGCTTCCAACGCCCTCGGCACCCAGGGCTGCCTTGGTGAAGTTGGTGGCCATAGAGAAGAAATACACGGTTCCACCCAGGCGGGTGCTCAGTATTGAGGTCATCTCGGTATCGGGAATATTCACGTTGTTGATGGTTAAGTCGCACAACTTTCCGTTGGTGAGCTTTTCAATCTTCTCGAGCACCTCCACGGGGCGGGTTGCATTAGCATCTACCACGTAATCGCAAAATCCAAGTGATTCTATTCTGGATGTGCTCTCTTTACCATAATCGAGACCTATAACAGTGCCGTTTTTACCGGCTTTTTTCTTGGCTTCATAACAGCATAGCATGCCCGATTTTCCTCCTGCACCTATTATCAGTACTGTATCACCCGGCATAACCAGTTTGGCTGTTTGAGCTGGTGCTCCTGCCACGTCGAGTGCTGACAGTACCAGATTTTCGGGCAGGTCGGATGGTATTTTTGCATATATGCCACTCTCAAAGAGTATTGCTTTACCCTCTATATCCACCTGGTCGGAATCGGTGCGTATATCTTTAATCTTGTCGATACGTAATGGTGTGAGTGACAGCGATACAAGCGTGGCTATTTTATCTCCTTCTTTAAGTTCAATCTTCCCTTTAAGTGCATTTCCTATTTTCTCAACCACACCAAGTAGCATACCGCCCGATCCGGTAACCGGATTACGGTGTTTGCCCTGTTTTGCAACAATATCGAGCATTATACGGGTAATTTCGCCCTTATCGCCACCTGCCTGCTCTTTTATATGTGTGAAGCTGGCCGAGTCGATATTGAGCGTTTTAACATCTATCAGTATTTCATTATCGTACAGAATATCCATGTTGTTGTCAACCTTGGTTGCCGGTTGTGGCAATACGCCTTGCGGCTCTATCACCCTGTGAATTCCGTATCTGTTACCTCTGTTCATAGCTTATGCTTACTTGATGTGAATTTGATTTTATAGTGGTTTAAGTCCCAGTATCTGACGTGCTTCAGCAGGGGTGGCAATCTCACGACCAAGCTCTTTGGCTATTCTCACCACTTTTGCCACCAGTTCGCCATTTGACTTGGCAAGAACTCCCTTGCATAGATATACGTTATCCTCAAAGCCTACCCTTACATGACCTCCGTCGATAATGGCAGCCATAGCCAGCGGAAATTCGAATCTTCCTATGCCTGCCACTGTGTATGTGGCATCGTGGGGTATGCTCCCTCGCATAAATATGAAGTCGCGCAGGGTGCCGCTTATACCGCCGTTAACGCCCATCACAAAGTCGAAATGCATCGGTTTTTCTATAAATCCTTTGGCGTGAAGGCGCAGTGCCATATCTATCATACTCTTGTCGAATACTTCAAGTTCAGGTTTAATTCCACGCTCTATCATTCTCTTTCCGAAGTACTTAATTGTATTTTCTGTATTCATGAATACTTCATCACCACCGAAATTTAAAGTACCGCAATCGAGAGTTGCCATTTCGGGATTCAGCTCGGTGGGTTGCAGTCGCTCGTCGTCGGTCATGCCCACCGCACCGCCTGTAGATGGTTGTATTATCACGTCGGGACACTCTTTTCTGATGGCATCCATAACCGCTTTAAACCGCTCTTTATCCTGAGTGGGAGTGCCGTCGTCGTAGCGCACGTGAAGGTGAATTATGCTTGCGCCGGCATCAACGGCCGATTTTGCCTCGCGCGCACACTCTTCAATGGTGTATGGAACGGCGGGGTTATGCTCCTTAAGAACTTCTGCACCGCATATTGCTGCTGTAATTATCAGTTTATCCATGGCAGTCGTTACGGTTTTTACGTTGATTTTCTTTTGGTACTACGCAGGTTCCGCTGGCACGGCACACCACTATGGGGTTTGATAGCACATAGGCCGCCGAATCGCCAAGATTGGGGCATTGCATTATCACTTTTTTGGCCTCAAACACCATTTTGCGGCTTGTGTTTCCCTGCGATACTATTTCGCCGGTAACTTCCAGAAACTCACCTGCATATACCGGCGATAGAAACTCAATGGAGTCGTAGGCTCTAAATAATCCTTCGTCACCATCATTAATAATCAGAAGCTCAGTTGCCACATCTCCAAAAAGTTGTAGAATCCTTGCTCCGTCAACTAGGTTTCCACCATAATGAGCATCTTTACCGCTCATTCTTAGTCGTAATGTTGATTTGCTCATGGTAAATATGTTTTATAGGATTAAGTAAATATTTTATAACTCATTTATTTTCAGATTCATCCACTATGAAATCGACGAATAGGGCAGGGGTGTGGATACATTCCGGTAGAAATGTACCCCTGGGAACCAGTTTCCCAACACCGGCAATCACAATATCGGCAGCGGAGGCCATTACGGTATTGAAATTCATGGTTGTGCCTTTGTATATCAGGTTGCCGGCAGTGTCACCTTCACTGGCACCCACCAAGGCAATGTCGGCACGCAAAGGTGTCTCGAGTAGGTATTCCTTGTTGTTAACCTCAATTACTGTTTTGCCTTCGGCAACAAGAGTTCCAAATCCAGTGGGAGTTAGCACGCCACCCAATCCTGCACCACCACATCGTATGCGCTCAGCGAGAGTTCCCTGTGGTGAAAACTCAACCTCCAGTTCGCCTGCATTCATCTGCTCGGCTATTAGCGGGTTGGTGCCAATATGAGATACGATTATTTTCTTTACCTGGCGGTTGGCTATGAGTTGTCCCCATCCGCGCTCGGCATATGAACCATCGTTAGTAATCACAGTTAGATTCTTTATAGAACTCATGGCGAGTGCATCCACTATCCGGTTGGGAGTTCCGGTGGTGAGAAAACCACCTATCATTATCGTCATGCCATCCTTAATTTTAGATACAGCATCCTCTATTGAGATGATTTTGTTCATTTAATCAGCATTTTATAGGTTCCAATTACTAATATACAATATTAAAAAATGTTAATGAATAAAAACATGTGTTTTGTCAGTTTTGTTTAAATTTTAACGAAAATATGCTTTTAGGTTAATTTTTAATTGAAAAAAGACGAAACTGAGAAAGTTGAAGAGTTAAAGTTCCGATAGATTTAGGGATAAAAGTTAAAAGGTTGAATGTGTTAAAGAGTTTAAGAAAATAAAAGGACGAGCCATTAAGGAGGTTAATATTCTTAAAATCAAATATTTAAACTGTAAATTTTCCCCGCAGGGGATTTATTATAAATAACGGTATGCAAGCGTGGCGCAGCTTACGGATTTTGATAGTGTTGAAAACAAAACCCCGCATGGGGTGGGATTATGAGGTGCGGATAATAGGCATTGCAAATGCTTCCCCAACAGCCCACTCGTTAAAAACGAGGGGCAGAGGAGTGGCATCATTTTTATCATGATTTTATATCTATTTCGATATAATTTTGTATAATTGTATTGTTTTATATCATTTTGCATATAAAATTGAGAATTTACGCATATTCGATGTAATTGCATATAATTATGAGGCAATCATTAGCTGAATTTGTAAAAGAACAGCGCAAGAAAGCAGGATTCACACAAGAGGAATTTGCTGACCGTGCCGGAGTGGCCCTAACTGTTATAAGAAAAATTGAACAGGGGAAAGATAATTTGAGTTTGTCGAAAGTTAACCGGGTATTGTTGATGTTTGGACATGTGTTAGCACCCGTAGATAGGAAAGAGATATGAGAGAGGCGTTGATAAAATATAACAATGTGGGTAGATTATAAGTTCGGAAAATATCATGTGCTCTAAAATATGCTCTATAATATTGCTTGGTAACAATAAAATCACCATTTAACGCAAAAAATGAGCAGCTGCACTTTTGAATATCAATAAACTATCATATCTTTGCACCCGATTTACGTAATCTCTGATTGAACATGGGAGTCAATTTATATTGCGTAAGCAAGGTTTAATGCTTTTAATTATAGAAAAATGGATTTGATTAAAGTAGCTGAAGCCGCCTTCCAAAGTGGCACAGAGTTGCCAAACTTCAACTCGGGTGATTCAGTATCTGTTCACTACAAGATTGTGGAGGGTAACAAGGAGCGTATTCAGATTTTTAAAGGTGTCGTTATCCAAATTAAGGGTGAAGGTGCCAACAAACGCTTCACTGTTAGAAAAATGTCGGGAAACATTGGTGTTGAGCGTATTTTTCCTCTTAACTCACCTTTCATTAGCCAGGTTGAGTTGCACCGTGTAGGTAGAGTTCGTCGTGCACGTATCTTCTACTTGAGAGGTCTGACAGGTAAAAAAGCAAGAATCAAAGAAAAGAGGACTTTCTAAGGTCGTCATATTTCTTAGAGACAAAAAAAAGACTGTGGTTTCCACGGTCTTTTTTAGTTTTTTATTTTCCCATTTTAAGGGAGTATATATGTTTATTTTATTTCTGACGCATTAATACTGGTGTGATAGGAGTGAAGCATGGCGCGTTCCATATTATTCTCCATAAGCCAAAATAGTAACGTGTCAATCAATACCTCCTCTGTGGCCGAGTACTGCTGGTCGCCATAGGCATTGCAGTTGCCTGTGTCCGAGTTGTAGTAAACCCTGTTCTTGTCGTTAAATCCATATAGCCAGTTCCATATATAGTCAAGTTTTTCGATATGCTTACTATTATTGGTTGCAATGAATAGATGTCGATGGCATATCACCATAAAATATACAAACTCAATAAGTTCGCTTGTAGGAATCGATGTGCCTACTTTAAAGCCCGAATTGGTGAATAAATCCTTATCTATCAACGAAAGCAGATGAGTAGCCCTATTCAGTAATTTACTATCACCCGAAATAAACGAAGCCTCTATAATTGTAAGAACCGACTTGATAATGTTATGGTTAGCTTTCAGTTCTTCATCTTTAATATTTACCTCTGCCAGTTCGGCCATATAGGTTGCCCGCTCAATGATGCGTTGCAGTTGATGGGGCGTTTTCACCTGGCGGTAACGCAGCATATGGTAATGAAGTTCAATGAGGTGGTAGTCGTTCTGAACGTATGGTGCCATCTCCTCAAATAGTTTGCTTATGGTTTTGTTTAGTCTATGAGATTCATTTTCAGATATTTGAAATAATGAGTGTGCAACCAAGAACAGTGGTTTATGTTCGGCTGTTTTTCTGTCAACCTTCTGTTCAATAAGCGATATGTGACGCACCATCTCGTCCGACGATGCCTTAAACTCCTCACGTAACGTTCTGTTAAGTAGCATTAGGGCTTCTGCTGAAAAGTTGTCTTTTCTGCCTTTTATCCGTTTACTTATGTTTTTATCTATATCGGCTGTGTACTCTTGCAGTTGCAGTATGTCATATTGCGGATACTGGGTTGCAGTTGCTGTTGTATGGTTTTTTCTGATGATTTGCACAATTTTAGCTGCCGATTTCTCCCAAGTATTATTCTCTCCAGCAAACCGTGCAGTATCTTTTATTCTGTTGAGCGTTAATTGCGATGAGTAGAGATGCTCCAATGTGTCGGGAAGGTTAATAGTACTACCATTATTGATAATAAACGCTCTGTCGTCGGTTAACTGCTCTTCGGCAAAATTATCTTTGTAGGAAACCACTACACCTCCAGAAGCCATTATCTCGTATCTCAATGTGCGGTTGCCTGCATTGGTGTCGCTCCACGAAAAAATCACCATTGAGTGGCGATGGGCAAGGTGCGTTAATGAGTTATTGCTTGCCAGGTGCCACTCTATATGGTTGCGCAAACTTAGTTTGTTTATCAGTATTCTGTTTCTTACCGTTAGATGCGAACCCAAAGAGCTGTCGTCAGTGATATATAAGTGGGTTTTCAGGTTGCTGTTTATCTTCCTGAGCCTTGGAATTGCTTTTATCACACTTTCCAGATTGGCAAGTGTAGCGTGGTTTACCACAACTGCAATACTGTTCTTTGCATCTGGATGTGTGGTTACTGATGATGGCCAGTAACCATATTTTAGAGGTACTATTTTATCAGTATCAACTTGATAATGATGAGTAAGCACATCATCTACCTTCTGCTGGAGCACAAATACCTTTTGTGCCCTATTGCAGAGATTGTTAATAATGTTCTTTTTATCCTGATTCTGATGATTTTCAAGATTTTCAAAAATAACATAATATGGCTTCTTGAGATATGCCGATATTATGGTAAGCTGGTTGAAGTGATGTGGTAAAACATCATCCTCAATAACGATAATTATATTGTCATAATTTTGACAAGTATCAATGGTTTTGTTTGCTATTTTAAGTGGTGTCAGCAATTCATTGCAGTAGGGCATGTAGTCGATGGTGGCATCATCATTAAAGATGGTTTTTAATGCTTGATGCAGATTGTTCTGATAGTTTTGCGATGTGGTTGAGAAACCTATTAGCAATGTTTTCATATCCGTTGTTTAAATTGATATCTAAAGTTATTGTAATATAAAAGCAGTCACCACTATTTTTTGATTAATGGTAATAATGAGGTGGTTGAATGTAAAAAAACAACAGTTCACTACTTATTGTTCACCACCAATTGTCCTGATGAAATGCCCGTAACTGTAACCTCTGATTCTGCCTCGATAAAGCCCCGTTCGCCCATAGCATCATATTGTTCGTTATCGATAATAACTTTGCCTGATGGGCGTAAATCGGTGAGTGCTTTACCACTTCTGCCAATCATCGATTTAACTGATGTATCAACCCCTACATAGCCTGCCTCTGTATCTTGTGTGGTGTGCAGTGCCACCTTTGCAAACATGCCCGAGCGACTCTCAAGCACTTTTTTGCTGAGATATACAATCAATACGAAACCACCTATAATGCCTATGAGAACAATGGAGAGCGACTGCATTAACCTGCCGGTGCCAACTCCCGTAAAGTCGAACCAATCGTTATCTACCATGCTGAATGTGAGGCCGGCAACCACAAATACAATTCCCAGTACGCCAGCCACCCCGAATCCGGGAATGACAAATATTTCCAGTGCCAGAAGTATTAATCCTGCTATGAAGAGTAAAATCTCCCAGTTGGCCGCCAATCCATCTATATATAGAGGCGCAAAGTAAAGTACGGCTGCCGTTACGGCTGCAATAAGCGGAAACCCTACACCAGGGGTTTGCAGTTCGAAATATATACCACCAATTATTATAAGTATGAGAATTCCTTGAAGTACGGGACTGGTTAAAAAGCCCTTTACCCCATCCCAAAACGATGGTTTATATTGATGAATTTTGTAATTAGTTATGTTGAGTTTGCCAATAACATCCTTAATGCTTGCAGCTTCTCCTTCGCAATAACCGTGTTCAATGGCCTCTTCGGCGGTGAATGTAAGCACCTTGCCCGAATCTATAACGCCTGCAATAGCAATACTTGCATCAACCATTGCCTCGGCAATATGCGGGTCGCGACGCCAAACATAGGTAGTGTCGCTACCTTTTATCACAGTCTTTTTTCCTTTGGCCTGCGCCGTAGCTCTAATGGTAGAGCGCATGTATGATTGGTACTTGTCGGGCATCTGCTGTCCGCTTTGATCCACCACTGTGGCTGCACCTATGTTACCTCCCGGGCGCATGTATATGCTGTCGCATGCTATTGATATGAGCGCACCTGCTGATGCTGCATTATTATCAATAAAAACATGAACCGGAATATGGCTGTTAAGTATCTTGGTGCGTATCGAGTCGGCAAATACCACCTGACCGCCGTAGGTGTTGAGATGGAGTATTATGCAATCGGCATTAAGTTCCTCTGCCTCTTCAAAAGCCTCCTGGGTGTGTACCCAGCTGGTGCTGCCTATTTCGCGAAATATCTTATATACATAAACTGTTGTACTGTCGGATGCGGCAATGGTGCCTGCAAATATTGATAGTAGCAACAAAGAGAGTATTTTTTTCATTCTAAATATATGTAAATCTGTTGTTTATGATTATGATTGTTGACTAAACAAGGGTGGATTCTTTCACACCTTTAATAGTCATAAACCCCGAATATAATATTAATATTCTTAAAATAATAACTAATTGTTATTGATTTTTTTTTTTCATTATCAAGTTGATTTTCAATCATTTTTTTCGTATATTTAATGAAACTAAAACCAACTTTTATGAGAACTACAGTAAACAACTTGATAAAGATGATGTGGTTCGTGACAGCATGTTGTTTTGTTGTCAATATGCCCGCTATGGCAACCGAAACCACACTTCCCGATGGTAATAGCGATATGAAAGGATATGTGCTTGTAAAAGGTAAAATCAGTGACTCAGAAACAGGCTCTCCTTTAACTTTTGCAACTATTAGCATCGAAGGCACATCGATAGGAACAATATCCAATTCGGAGGGTGATTTTTCGCTCAAAATTTCTGAGCAGTACTCTAAACATTCGCTTCATGTATCTTTTTTAGGGTATCGTGATAAGAAGGTAGATATTTCAACCCTTAAACCCGATAAAAACCGTATTGCACTTGAGCCGCTAAGTGTAAGCCTTACAGAAATTAATGTGTTTCCCACCGACCCGCATCTGCTGATAAAAGCAATCATTAAGCGCAAGAAGGATAATTATGCCGATTCACCCGAAATTATGACTGCTTTTTACCGCGAGATTATTAAAAACCGCCGTACTTATGCGTCGCTTTCCGAAGCTGTGGTAGAGGTCTATAAACAGTCGTATCAGAATGAGCGCGAAGATTTGGTGAAACTGCTTAAAGGGCGCAAGAGTGACGATTACACAAAACTCGATACGCTGGCGTTCAAATTGATGGGAGGGCCGCTGGCTACTCTCTCGCTCGACATAGTTAAAAACCCATATCTGATACTCGACGAGGATGTGATGTATAAATATAACTATAGAGTGGTTACTGTGACCCGCTATAACGATAAACTGGCATATGTGCTTGAGTTTGAACAGCGTAAGGAGATTGAGGAGCCTATGTTTAATGGTAAGATATTTATTGATACCGAAACTCTGGCAATAATAAGTGCATCGTATCAAATCAACACATCCAATAAAGCCGAGGTTTCCAAGCTATTCATTAAGCGTAAACCTGCCGGTGCTGATGTTTATCCCACTTCGGCCGTATATATGGTAAATTACGTGTTTCAGGATGGTAAATGGGTGTTTGGTTACTCCAGGGGTGATGTGCAGTTTAAGGTCAACTGGCGTAAGAAGTGGTTCAACTCTGTGTATAATACCTCCATTGAGCTTGCAGCTACCAACTGGCGTGTAGATGATGTGGAGCGACCCTTTAAGCCTTCGGATAGGCTTAAAATGTCGGTAATAATGAACAAGGCTCTTGAGGGGTTCTCCGATCCCGATTTTTGGGGTGCTTATAATGTAATTGAGCCCGAGAAATCTATTGAGCAGGCCATAAAAAAGATAAGAAAGAGCCTTGATGAGCTTCAAGAGAGATGAAATACAATAAAATGCCAGTAAAAATACAATATTATTGTAAGGTGTAACTATTCAGTTTGTCAATAGTTTACAAATAGTAGTTGTGTTATTGTTGAAAATTATTGCAATAAATCGACAATAAGATTGCGGATGTAATAAAAAATAGTCTATATTTGCACCGCAATTGCGAAAAGGATGGTCTCGTAGCTCAGCTGGATAGAGCAACAGCCTTCTAAGCTGTGGGTCGTGGGTTCGAATCCCGCCGGGATCACT
>CAZWOA010000057.1:0-21421 GCA_964635545.1 uncultured Marinilabiliaceae bacterium | reverse complement strand
CCACAGGGCGATGTGCGCATCATGCCCAATGGCTCTACGGCGCTCGACTTTGCCTTTGAAATACATAGCAACCTGGGATACAAATGCATAGGCGCAAAGATAAACTACAAACTAGTGCCCCTATCGCACGAACTTAAAAGTGGCGACCAGATTGAGATTATCACTTCAGAGAAACAGGAACCGAAATATGAGTGGCTTGGCTTTGTAACAACCGCAAAAGCAAAATCGCGCATTAAAGAGGCGTTTAAAAAAGAACGTAAACAATTCATTCAACAAGGAGAGGCCGAACTTGAAAAAACTCTTCAGGTTAAAAAGCTATCCATCAATGCCAAAATACTACGTAAAATACAGAATTTTCATAACATACCCGTTAAAGAAGATTTATACTTCGAGATAGGTAAAGGCAATATCAAACTTGATAATCTCGATAAAATATTGGCAGAAAAAACCACAAGTAAGTGGATACGATATTGGAAACTATCCTTCGGAAGAAAAGATAAACCCACAGAAGAGGAGCCACTTGACCCTAAAGCTTTGGTAGTACTATCGGATAATAATGAGTCGGGCAAATATGAGGTGGCAACCTGCTGCAACCCTATACCCGGTGATGATGTGGTTGCATATCTCACTGATGATGACAACCTTATACTTCATAGCCGCAAGTGCCCCGAAGCAATTAAACTAATGTCGAGCCATGGTGATAGGATAGTAACTTCACGATGGGAATCGCACAAAATATTATCATACCTGGTAATTGTGGCTATTTCGGGTATCGACTCGGTAGGCATAGTGAGTCAGATGACTAAAGTGATATCTCTGGAAGAGAATATAAACATGCGAAGTATTCAGATTGAGAGTCACGACGGCATATTCGAAGGCACACTATATCTATACATTCACAACACCGACGACCTTAACATCCTCATTGGCAAGCTAATGAAAGTAAAAGGAGTACACTCGGTGGTGCGAAAAGATAGGGTTACTTTATAACTCAAATAAATCAAAAGAAAAATTTCGTCATTTGTTCAAGCCCTAATTTATATTTAATCTAAACAAATTTTTTAAATTCATTAAAAACAGCTATTTTTGAGTTCTGTTTAATGAGTTTAAATATGGATAAGACTAAAACGAAAGAGGTTGTAAGGCAACTTTTCACCGAATATCTTCAAGCTAATGGTCATCGCAAAACACCGGAGCGATATGCTATTCTTGACGAGATATACAGTCGTAATGGTCATTTTGATATAGAGTCTCTTTATATATTCATGAAGAATAAAAACTACCGGGTAAGCCGGGCAACGCTCTACAACACAATCGACCTTCTTCTTGACTGCAAACTCGTAATAAAACATCAATTTGGGAAAAACCTGGCTCAGTTTGAAAAGGCGTTCGAATCAAAGCAACACGACCATCTTATATGTACCCAATGTGGCTCGGTAACTGAGTTTTGCGACCCAAGCATACAAGTTGTGCTAAATAATGCAGCAGAGATAATGAAATTTGAAGTGGCTCACCACTCAATGTATATTTATGGAGTATGCGAGAGTTGCCAAAAGAAAAGTGCATCACCCGCAGAACCACATAAAAATAGAATTGATTAAAAAACTTGCAATAAATTAGAATAAATCATTCTTTATCACTATTTTTACACAACGGAAAGCAGCCCATACGCAGTTTTCCGATTTTTTTTGTTTACACATCTGCAAAAACAATAAAAAGTCACTGATTATCAGTCAATTAAAGCATAAAACTGATACTAAGTGAATTGAAACAGGTACGTAAATCATAACGATTAAAACAGATTTAGATGAAAGTTGATGTCTTACTTGGATTACAGTGGGGTGACGAGGGCAAAGGAAAGGTTGTTGATGTTCTGACTCCCAAATATGATGTTATAACTCGTTTTCAGGGTGGCCCCAATGCAGGTCACACCCTAGAGTTTAATAACTTCAAGCACGTGCTACACAATATACCTTCGGGAATATTTCATGATGATAAGATTAACATCATCGGAAATGGTGTTGTAATCGACCCGATAACATTCAAACAAGAGATAGACCAACTTAAAGAGAAGGGATTCGACCTATCTAAAAAATTATATATCTCTAAAAAAGCACATCTTATTCTGCCTACCCACCGTGTGCTGGATGCTGCATCGGAAAAGGCAAAAGGAGCAGCTAAAATAGGCTCAACTCTGAAAGGAATAGGCCCCACATACATGGATAAAACCGGTAGAAACGGACTTAGAGTAGGTGATATACTGCATAATTTTGAGCAGAAATATGAGATTTTGAAGAAAAAACATCTTCAGATGCTTAAAATGTACGATTTCGACTTCAATATTGCCGACTATGAAAAAGGGCTGAAAGAGGGAATCGAGTCGTTGCTTCAGTTTACTCTTATCGATAGTGAAAACGAAATAAACAGATACATAAACCAGGGACGCACAATACTTGCAGAAGGAGCACAAGGAACAATGCTTGATATTGACTTTGGAACCTATCCTTTTGTTACATCATCTACCACTGTTACCGCTGGCGCATGTATCGGTATGGGTATAGCACCCAACAAAGTAGGTGAGGTTTACGGTATTTTTAAAGCCTATTGCACCCGCGTGGGTAGTGGCCCGTTCCCTACCGAACTAAACGACAAAGATGGAGAGACTCTACGCGAGGCGGGTCATGAGTTTGGTGCTACCACAGGTCGCCCGCGCAGATGTGGATGGCTCGACCTTGTGCAGCTTAAATATGCAATCATGGTAAATGGCGTTAGCCAGCTTATTATGATGAAGGCCGATGTGCTTAGCGGTTTTGAAACCATCAAAGTGGCAACTGCTTATGAAGTGAACGGTGAGATAACCGAGGAGTTCCCATTTGAGGTTGTGGATGCCGATATCAAACCAATTTATACAGAGCTGCCCGGCTGGAATTGCGACCTTACCGGACTACGCTCAGAAAATGAGTTCCCCGAAGAACTAAACAACTACATTACCTGGCTTGAAGATGAACTTAGAGTGCCCATAAGAATTGTATCTGTAGGCCCCGACCGTCAGCAAACCATAATTAGATATAGAGACTAAGAGATTGGCTGCTAGTTATTAGCTATTAGCTAATGGCTAGCAGCCAAAATATCTTACTGCGCCAAATACCACTCAACAGTTTTAATAATTCCTGTTTCAAAATTCTCGGCGGCTCTCCAGCCCAACTCCGCCTCTATCTTTGTGGCGTCGATGGCATAGCGGCGGTCGTGTCCGGCACGATCCTGCACAAAAGTAATCTGCTCTTTATATGATTTACCATCTTTGCGAGGCTTCTTCTTATCAAGAATTTCGCATATATGATTAACAATGAAGAGATTATCACGCTCATTACGTCCGCCAATATTATAGGTCTCTCCTCCCCTTCCTTTATGGTACACAAGGTCGATACCGGTACAATGGTCTAACACATAAAGCCAGTCGCGCACGTTTTTACCATCACCATAAATAGGAATATTCTCGCCAGTAACGGCTTTACGGATAATTGTAGGAATCAACTTCTCATTATGTTGTTTCGGACCATAATTATTACTACAATTAGATGTGGTTACATCCATACCATAGGTGTGAAAGTAGGCTCTCACCAAAAAATCAGAACCTGCTTTTGACGATGAATAAGGGCTGTTGGGAGCATATGGCGTATCCTCACGGAATAATCCGGTATCTCCCAAAGTTCCATACACCTCATCGGTAGAGATATGATGGAAACGGCACCCTTCATAACCTTTTTTATATGTAAACGGCTTCTCCATCCAGTAACGACGGGCAACATCAAGTAGGGTAAAAGTACCATTAAGGTTAGTTTTGATAAACACCTCGGGCCCACTAATGGAGTTATCCACATGACTCTCTGCCGCAAAATGTATCACTCCCCGAATGTCATGCTTTTCAAAAAGATACTCAAGTAACTCTCTATTGCAAATATCTCCCTTCACGAACTCATAATTAGCCACTACGGCAACTTCTTTAAGATTATTTAGATTACCGGCATAGGTAAGTTTATCAAGATTTACAACCCTATAGTCAGGATATTTCTCAACAAAATAGGGCACAAAATTAGCACCTATAAAACCTGCTCCACCAGTTACCAATATACTTTTCATAATACAAATTTTAATTACTCTTCTCGCTAAACTCCTTAATTCTCTGTTCCTGATTTTTCTTGCAAATCAGCAATGTATCATTATCCTCGGCAATAATAAAATCATCCATACCTTGAAGCACCATCTTTTTACCCTGGGGTGCGCGCACGATACAGCCACTGCTTTCAATCATTGTAACACAGTCACCAACCACAGCATTTTCGGCTTCATCCTTATTAAGACGGGCATACAGAGACCCCCAAGTACCAAGGTCGCTCCATCCGAAATCTCCTGGAAGAACGTATAACCCTGTATCAGAACCACTTTCACCGCCACTCAGCCGTTCCATCACCGCATAGTCGATGGAAATACTTTTACATGTTGGAAATAAGCTATTTACACTCTCTTGTTCTTTTATGGTATAAAAATCAGCCGCCATGGTATCCATTATGTCTGCCATTTCAGGTTCGTAGGTGCGTATAGCATCCACAACTGTAGCGGCCTGCCATAGGAATAGACCTGCATTCCAGAAGTAGCCACCCTCGGCAAGATACTGTTTTGCAACTTCAAGTGCCGGCTTCTCTTTAAAAGCCTGAACAGCATATGAGTTAAAGCCTTCAATAGCCTTACCCGAATGGATATAACCATAACCGGTGTCGGGGCGTGTTGGCTGCATACCTAAAGTAAGCACCCGCTTGCTATTTTGCACAAACTTCACCCCCTCTTCAATTACCCGTCTAAACTCGCTGGTATCAACCACAAAATGGTCGGCGGGTGACACAACAAGCATTGCATCCGGATGGCGAAGGCTAATTTTCCATGCGGCATAGGCAATGCAAGGAGCGGTATTACGCATGCAAGGCTCCAGTAGGATATTATCATCAGGAATACCCTTAAGTTGCTCCTTCACAATCTCACGATAGGAGGCTGATGTTACAACCCATATGCGGTCGGGCGTAAACATATTGCCAAAACGCTCGGCAGTAAGTTGTAATAACGTCTTTCCAACGCCCAAAACATCAATAAACTGCTTCGGACGTTCGGGAGTACTCATGGGCCAAAAGCGGCTTCCCACACCGCCGGCCATAATAATCAGGTGGTTAGTCATACTTTATTAAATACAATATTTATTGGTAAATATAAGGATTTGTTATTGAAGAAAAGTCATAATTATAAATTTACATAAAATTGAACCAAAATAAAAGGATTACCAATGACAGACTTACCTTTTGTAATTGCTAACCTCTCAACCTTGACAACTTAAATAAGCTAGCGGAACTTAAGAAAAACGCAATACTTCAACCAAAGAACAATATATTTCATCAAAAAAAATAAACCTATTATAACTTTTCTCTTGACCTTGGCAGATAAAAGACATAACTTTACTAATGACCTTTTTTAAATGATATTTCAATATCTTCCAAAAGGTAATCAGAATTATAATAAAATCTGATTGTCATGAAAAAATTTACCATAATTACATGCCTTATATTATCACTGTTTTGTCTCACCTCACAACATATTCCACGGGGTATTGACAAAAAAGACCATAAAGAGTATATGAAGGCAAAAGAACAAATAGCTAAAGGAGATAAAGTTCACGAAACAATAAATATTCTAAATCAACAAGTTGACTCATTGAGTGATATTGATTATGGCGGTGCGATGCCCAAACGAGTTGCTCTTCGAAACGAGATTTACCAGCGTACCATTAGTGCAGGTTCATTATACACCTCCGGATACGACAATATGTTTGCGTTACTCACCAAATCCTATCAGCGATACCAGAAACAGAATCCCGATACCTACGCCCAAGTGAAGTCGGCCATGCGAATCGGTGAGAGTCAAATGAAAGGAGCCAACAGGCTATATAAGAAGTCACGCCGTCTTGGCAGTGAAAGTTCGGCAATAGATATGGCACTGCAAGCTCTTGAATATCAACGTAACAGCATCAAATCACTACTTAAGGCAGGTATGCTTATGTCATTCGATGATGATATAATTACCCCTGATGAGAATCAAGAAATAGCTCCCGCCCCTATAGCACAGCCACTACTGGCTGAGAATCAGGAATTTGACAATGCAGGCCATCGTAAAGTAACGGGAGAGGAGACCCTTACAGTGCCCATTGCAGGCAAAGACCCACTGGAAACATCCAACTATAACGATTTAAACATATATTATACAGTACAATTCAAAACCTTAACCCGGGAGGCCACCATCGACAATCTAAAAAGATGGTATGCTGGAAAAGAGTTTGTGGAACTCAATCGTTTCGATCAATATTACAGATATTCTGTAGGCCGTTTCTATAGTTATTCGGATGCCAACCAATTCATTTTCAAAGAGAAGATGAGCGGATTTGTGGTAGCTTATATGGGCGAGAAAAGAATAGCCGTAGTACAAGCACGCAACATACTGGGGCACTGACCAATAAACAAATCAACTAAATTTTAGAACATGAGAGTATTTCTTATTTCCATATTGATATTCACCACCATAGGTTTATCAGCCCAAAAAGCATCATCTGCCTTTCTTAGATATGGGCAGCATGATGGTGCAATATTAGCTCACGAATATCTAAAACCGTTGGGCGAACTTCTTGGCACATCGTTAAATACCGGTTGGTACAATAATGCAGGGATTCATAAAATAGGTGGTTTCGACATTACTATGATTGCCACAACGGGACTGGTACCCTCCAAACATGAGTTTTATGATGTGAGGAGTCTTGCCCAACAGCTTGAGTACTTCTCATTTGATGAATCATCGGCAATGCACAAAGCGCCCACTATAGCAGGTAAATTACTTCCCGGGCAGGAGATAGCACGCCTGGTGATGAATGTGCCACAAGACCCGGCAATATCGGAACCGATATTACCCAACGGCACCGACTTCGACATGATGCTATTGCCTGCAATACAAGGAACTATAGGGCTACCACTGAATACCGAATTGATGGCACGAGTGATGCCAAAGATTAAATATGACAAATTTGGAGAAGCTTTTTTATGGGGAGCTGGCATTAAGCACTCACTTTGGGACGATATACCGGGGCTAAATAAGATACCGTTTCTGAGACTATCAGTAATGGGGGCTTACACAAAATTTAATAGCGAGATAAAACTCGATAACATTGGTTATGGCGCCAATAACTCGGGCTATATTGACATTAACAGCGATGCAATAACAGGACGGGTGCTTGTAGGTGCCGAGTTTCCGTTTGTAGCAGTATATGGCGGTGTAGGCTACGGTAAGGTTACTTCATCATTCGATTTTAAAGAAAATTTCACAACATATACTTTTGATGATGACGGCCCGCATTTAACCACCACCACCGACCCAATATCTTTGGAATATCCAAGGGATGGGATTGATTTTAATGCAGGATTCAGAGTTAAGCTGATGTTTCTAACTATCCATGCCGACTATACCTACGCCGATTATCAGGCGGTAACAATTGGTGTGGGAGTTACTTTCAGATAGAGTTTTGTTAAAAAAGAAAATCCGCCCCCACAAAAAATTGCAGGGCGGATTTTCACTGTTTATTACAACTTATTAACCAATCTTCTGATTAACAGTTGCAAGTATATCCTCTTCAATGGCAATCGCCTGATTTTGAATTGCAAGCCCTTGCTCCAGCACAGATGATGCAAACTCCTTATCATCAAGTCCTGCCGCATTGATTTTCACATTCAGGTAAGCTCCCATTATTGCACTTCTTGCACATAGAGCACCCACGCCGGCATCCGATACCGAATTGGGATTACCAGTTTCGGCCATCGCTTTTATAACCTCGAAAGTTTTAAAAGTAGTCTGCATAACTTTAAACGGCACTTCAATGGCAAAGCGGGTTGCATCTTGTATTGCCTGTTTCCTTGCTGCTTTCTCGCCATCCGATGATTTTGGTAAATCGAAGGCAGCCATAATTTTATTAAAGGCATTGGTATCCTCATCCACTAGGCGCAGCAGCTCTTTTTGAAGTTCCATTCCTTTCTCTGCCCAGTTGCTAAACTCCTCCCAACGATTATCCCATCCGCGCTTATGCGAACTGAGGTTAGCCACCATGGCTGCCAGCGACACGCCAAGTGCACCAACATAGGCCGATATGGAACCACCACCGGGAGCAGGCGATTCAGAAGAAGTTTCATCAGCAAAAGCTGTCACGCTCATATCAACCAGCTTCTTACTACTCTTATCCTGAAGTATATATTCTATTATTTTCTTATCAGGGTCGAAAGGGTACAATTCATCAAGACCTAAAGACTTAACTGCTATGCGCACAATTTCCCGTTCGGAGATACCTGTTGAGCGGTTCTGTTTGCGTAAGAAATATTTTCCTGCATCAATCATTGCTTTAAGAGGTACCACGCCCACAAGCTCAGAGCCTGTAACCCTCATTCCACGGGCATGGGCACGCTCAACCACAGTATCGAAAGCCACATGAAGGGAAGTTACATCAATATCGGTCAGGTTCATGGAAATCTGAGCCAATCCATACTCTTCTATAAACCAACCAATTGCCTTCACCGACTTAAGTAACCCGGGAGTATGAAGAGCTTCACCATTAGCGTCCTTCACAATTTTCCCGGTTACGGGGTCGCCCTCACGAAGCACACGTCCACGTTCGCGCACGTCAAAAGCCACACTATTGGCACGGCGGGTTGATGTAGTATTTAGGTTTATATTATATGCAATCAGGAAATTACGGGCTCCCACAGCTACTGCACCACTCTTGGCAACCTCATCGCTCCATGTATTTGGGCCAAAATCGGGCTTCCACTCGGGAGTTACTATTCGTTGTGCCAACTTCTCATACTCACCTTCACGGCAGGCAGCCAGATTTTTACGTTTGGCCTCGCGAGCAGCCGACTCATAGCAAAACACAGGTATATTGAGTTCATTACCAATGCGCTCGGCAAGTTTATGGGCATACACAGCCACCTCTTCCATTGTGATATTGCTTACAGGCACAAGCGGGCATACATCAGTAGCGCCAAAACGAGGGTGTGCACCCTTATGATTACGCATATCAATTAATTCCTTAGCCTTTTTAACACACAGGAAAGCAGCTTCAACAACTTGCTGAGGTTCACCAACAAAAGTCACCACAGTGCGATTGGTAGCGGCACCCGGGTCAACATCAATAAGTTTAACACCGGCTACTTTTTTTATTTCATCGGTAATCTGATTGATTACATCCATATTACGTCCCTCACTAAAATTGGGAACGCACTCGATTATTTGTTGCATATTGATTTTTTTTATAGAGTTAACAGATTTACTATTTATTTATAATCACCCTATCCACCTTATTCTCACCATAGGCATAGGTAAGATACTCTACTGATGGAATAGCCTTGGTAATAATTATGTTGGCCTTTTTGCCCACAGCTATTGAGCCCAATTCCTTCTCTACTCCCATGGCATAAGCACTGTTTTTTGTCACCGCATTTATCACCTCATTGGGCAACATACGAAACATAATACTACCCATTGCCATTACAAGTTGCATATTTCCTGATGGTGACGAACCCGGATTAAAATCACTGGCCAAGGCTATGGGTAACCCGGCATTCATCATTTCGCGAGCGGGAGCCAGTTGCATATTCAGAAAGAAAGCAGCACCGGGAAGAATGGTTGGCATAGTGCCACTATTTTTAAGAGTTTCTATCTGTTCGGCACCGGTAAACTCAAGGTGATCTACCGACAGTGCTCCATATTTTACACCCACTTCTATACCACCTGAATAATCCAGCTCATTGGCATGAATTTTAGGCACCAATCCATATTTTGCAGCAGCTTCAAGTATGCGTGCTGTATCTTCGACAGTAAAAAAACCCTTATCACAGAACACGTCCACATAATCGGCAAGCCCTTCACCGGCCACCTGCGGAAGCATCACATCTATAATCTCATCCACATATTCGGTCTGTCTGCCACGATAGTGCGCCGGCACCGCATGTGCTCCCAGAAAAGTAGATTTAATGGTGATTGGCGATATATTTTTGAGATGCTTAATTACCCTCAGCATCTTCATCTCACTTTCGGGAGTAAGGCCATAGCCACTCTTAATCTCAACTGCCCCGGTTCCCCATTTTTGCATTTCTGCAAGTCTCATCATGGCACTCTCTACCAGCAACTCCTCTGTTGCATCCTGCATACGAGCAGCAGTGTTGAGAATACCACCTCCACGTTTTGCAATCTCCTCATAGCTCAGACCACGTATTTTATCCATGTACTCAATCTCGCGACTGGCAGGATAAACAATGTGGGTATGTGAGTCACACCATGCCGGAAGCACATATCGATCCTTGGCATCAATAAGTTCATCGCATTGATGGGGTACATAACTGCTCATTGGACCAAACGATACAATTTTACCATCCTCGATAGTAAGAAAAGCATTATCAATAGATGGCAGGGTTTGCATAGCTGTACCCGCCACAAATGGAGCTGGTTTTCCACTCTCTATTTGTAGGAGCGATTTTATATTTATTATTGATATTGACGACATAACATTATTATAAATTTGGATTTTATCAAAAAACTATTTACTGAAGCCTAATTTTACAAACGACCAAAGATTAGAAAATTGCTTCATATTTTAAATGACATCTATCACAGCTACTGTTAAACATTGACATCACATAAAAAAGAAGAGAGATGCAAGCACCTCTCCCCTGGTCGAATAACTATAATTAGAAAATTAATTTCGAAGAATCAACATGGGATGCTGAGGTTTTAACACCATCTGCTTGGTGAAGCTGGGTTTGAACATCCTATCGAGGAACTTAAGGTCGTGACGCACCAGAGTTGCAAAATTAGAGTCATTATCAACCATAAAATCTAGTATTGCCTTACGGATATCGTCACCTTCCACAAAGTGGAAACTTATGCGCACATCGGGCAGTAAACTTGCCAGTTGCTGCTCTACCTGAAGACGGTTAACATACTCACTACCAAGCACATTAACAAATAGCAACTCCGAACCTGTAATTGATGCAATAGACACCAAGGGCTTCATTATTTCGGTATTTTCCAGCGTTTTCATATCGGTGGCAAAGGTAATTCGGGCAGGCTTTTTATAGCTCACATGGCCTGGCACCACAAGAAGCGGAGCCTTTACATGTTTAATTACCTCGTAAGTATTGCTACCAAGCAAGAAGTATTCAACCACCGATTCATCTTTACATCCCATAACAATCAATTCGGGATTGGACACCTCCAGTTCGTTATGAACGGCATCTACAAGCGAACCAAAGCTGGATGCGATACGCACATTGGCATCAGGCACACGTTTAAGAAGGAAGAACAGGTCGGCATTAAGCTTCTCCACACTCTCGGCGGCCAGCTCTTCTTTAACCTGCACGATATATGGAGTACCACTAAACTCAATATCATAAGCATTGAGAAGTGTAAAACTGACACGCTCGTTTTCAAAAAGTTTTAATGCGTATAATGCAGCATTACGGGCAATATCAGAAAAGTCGGTAAGCAGAAGAATGTTTTTCATATTATGGATTTTTAAGGGTTTAACAATTTGTTGGGAATAACTAATAATTTCCTGAAAATCCCGTTTCCATTCAGCAAAAATGAATATTAATTATTTTTACTAACAACAATTTAAGCATAAAAATCCATATAAAAAAATACCGATGGAAAAAACTGCTTTCCATCGGTAATAAAATATCAATTAAAAAATATTATTATGCAGTAATTGCCGCATTAATCATAAAGGTAGCTGCAAAACCAAGGATTGCGTAAAGCTCGGGGAAAACGGCAAGAATAAGAGTGTTACCGAACACATCATAACCCTGACCGATGCCATTGATACCATTGGCACAAACCTGGCCCTGACGAATAGCAGAGAACACACCTAAAAGACCAAGGGTGATACCTGCGCCCAACACTGCAATTGCCTGTAGCAGAGTGATATCAGGAGTAAGAACACCCGACATGATGAAGTAACCACCAAAGCCATAAAGACCCTGAGTACCAGGAAGGGCACTCAACACCAGGAAGCTACCAAAAGCCTCAGGTTTTTTGCGCATTGCGCCAATAGCAGCATTACCACTGATAGTAACACCATAAGTACTTCCGATGCCTGACAAGGCAATCA
Source organism: uncultured Marinilabiliaceae bacterium (assembly GCA_964635545.1). Taxonomy (GTDB): domain Bacteria; phylum Bacteroidota; class Bacteroidia; order Bacteroidales; family Marinilabiliaceae; genus JAGPIS01. The sequence goes on along the minus strand of CAZWOA010000057.1, from coordinate 9,180 downwards.
TAATTGCGATACCGATATAAGCAATAACTATAGGTTCCATATTAAAAAGAATTAAAGGTTTTATGTTTTTATTTTACTGTTCTCGAAAAAGGTGTATAATATTTACCCCCACCCACAAAGCCGGAGTTTTTAAAGAATTCAACAAATATCAAACGCATAGGGTGAACAAATGCACCCAGAGCCGACATGAATATATTGAGGCTATGCCCCAGAATAAGGATAAGTGCTGTAACAATAACATTCACCACAGGTATATCGGGGCTAAGGTCGAAAGCGAGCTTATTGAACACAAAACCTAATATACCCCCCGAAAGTCCGAGGGCAAACAGACGGATATACGACAATATATCACCGGCTACACCGGTTACCATATTATATGTATCCCATAATCCGGCACCCACGTTTACAAACACATTACGCTGGGGATGGTTGAACACGAATATGCCAAGAGCCGAAATGCCCAATATAATCTGATGTGCAAGGCTCATCATACCTCCTGTGGCATAGAATATTACCGACGAAAGTATCACCGCAATCCAGCTCCAGGTAGATATTGAGTACTTAAATCCATCCTGAATAATCTGATTGATGCCTTTGAGCACCATACCAAACATTATCTGAAGGAATCCAAGTCCCAGTGCAAGATTAAACATTTGGCTGTCAGAGAACATTTTCTTTTGCCAGCCTGCTATTGCGGGTAGTTCAAAATCGGTGAGTTTCATACCTAAGAATGATCCGGTGAGAGCACCAAAAATTACAGTACCCACTCCCAACCACTGCAGTAACGACAGATAGGGCTTAAACTTGGCATCCACTTTACGCTTGGCAAATGCACCAATAAGGATGAGCAAAAGTCCATATCCGGCATCGCCGAAGCAGAAACCGAAAAACAGCATAAAGAAAGGTGCGAAGAACGGAGTTAAATCCAGCTCCACATACGCCGGCAGCGAGAATAACTCACCAATAGGCTCAAACAGTTTCGCAAATTTGTTATTCTTAAGCAGCACCGGCGGATGATCCTTTGCTCCTGCCTCTTTCGACAAATATACCACACCCTCTTTCTCAAGCCAGGCGTTAACCTCACCTACCTTCTCTTTAGGCACAAAACCTTCGAGAAGCATAAGTGCACCATCGGCCTCACTATTGGTATGCAGCACAGCCATCTCTGTTTGCAACTTATCCTTAAGCTTGTCGCCATAGCCAGTAAGAGTGTCGATACTCCATGCGGCATATTGATCAAGCAACAGGTTATCAGCAGCTATAGCATTATCGATACCTTTAAGTCGTGCACTAAGCTCGGCATACGACTGCGACGGCAACCTCACATCTTCGGCATCCATCTCGGGCAGCTGGTCTTCTTCGCGCTTAAACACCACAAAACTAGCAGTTCCGCGCACATCCGACACAACAGATATCGCTATACTATTCTCCCACTCCGGGTTATATTTACTCGACTGGCATTGATAAAACAGCACATCAACACCGGCTTCTTTAAGCTTTTGAATGCTGCTCCACTCAAAATTACCCCAGGGCTCATAAAGCTTAAGCTCTTTCTCCACTGCAGAACGCTGTTGTTCAAGCAGTTCGAGATTGGCATTAATACAATTTATATCAGTAACGATATCATCACCCGAAGATATTGCCGGAGGTGCACACTTCTCCTTATCAGCCTCACGGCCTTTAAGTTGCGCTATGGCCGAAGTGAGTTCCTGGTTTTTATGCATATCGAGCAACATAGCCTCAGTAGGTTCATTATCGCTCTCGATGATATGCAGAACGCCAAGCCCCTTCATCGACTCAAGAAAAGCACTATAATCGGCATGATAGACCAGGAACGAGTATTTATGCATCTTTACAATCATAACTCCACCTCCTGTTCTTTTCTGCTTTTCACAATTTTCTGAGCTGCTTTGGAGAGGTTCTCCTCATCTTCTATAAATCGTTTAATCTTCCTAATAGCATCATTGTACCCCGGTATTTGAACTTTCTCATAGAGATTCACCTTCTGGGTACTCTTCTTACGGGCATGGTCGAGCAGATTCATCTTATGGATAAATATATCCTGCTCTATTGCAATTGAGGCAAGCTCCTTTACAAGCGCCACACCTTCGAGGATCCACAAAGGACGGTCGAAAATAAAAAACGGTTCCACTTCAAAATCGATATTATCGAGCGAAGGGGTGCTAACTCCGGCCAGTTTCCTGAACTTAATTTGCACATCCTTAACCTTTACAAGCGAAGTATCGAACTCACCCCATAGACGCACCATATTGTCGTAGGATGTGAGTTTCTCATGAAGCAGTTTTTCAAGTTCATGTGCCCTGTCCTTTGCCTTCTTCACCTCCATACGCAGCGCCGACTCCTTATTTTTAAGGGTTGGCAACGCCCGTTCTCGCACCTTGAGCTGTTTCTCAAGATTCTGGAGTGAGGTTTTATTATATTGAAATTTAACTGACACGACAGGTAATATTTAGTTTGACAACAGATTAATTAGACCAGTACTTATCCATAAACTCTTGCTTTATACCCACTTCGGGTGCCGAGAAATATTTACGGAATAAGTTCCATGTCATCTCAAGCATCTCGGTGGTATCGATATTTACATCGATGGCAAGAATATTATTGGAGTACTCGCGTGCAAACTCCAGCGTGCGCTCATCATAATCGGTGAGGTCGAAACCGTTTTCCATCTTGGTGCGTGCATTGGCAGCATCGGCATAAAGACGGATAGCAGCGTTCATCACCTGCGGGTGGTCTTCGCGAGTCTGCGTACCGGCCACCAGCTGTTTGAGCCTCGATAGCGAGCGGAACGGATCCACGATTACCTTACCAATCTCCGAGTCGCGACGAAGGAACAGCTGTCCCTCTGTGATATAACCGGTATTATCGGGGATGGCGTGGGTAATATCTCCACCATTAAGAGTTGTAACGGCGATAATGGTTATCGACCCACCCTCGGGGAACTGCACCGCCTTCTCGTATATGCGCGCAAGGTCGGAATAGAGCGAACCGGGCATACTGTCTTTCGATGGAATCTGGTCCATACGGTTTGATACAATACTCAAAGCATCGGCATAGAGCGTCATATCGGTAAGCAGCACAAGCACAGTCTCATTCTTATCAACCGCGAAATACTCGGCAGCCGTAAGTGCCATATCTGGCACCAGGAGCCTCTCCACAGGCGGGTTATCTGTTGTATTAACAAAGCTGATGATGCGGTTAAGCGCACCTGCACTGTCAAACACATTTTTGAAGTATAGGTAATCATCATTGGAAAGGCCCATGCCTCCCAATATGATTTTATCGGCCTTGGCACGCAGCGCCACGTTGGCCATCACCTGGTTGTAGGGTTGGTCGGGGTCGGCAAAGAACGGAATCTTCTGACCTGTAACCAACGAGTTATTAAGGTCGATACCTGCAATACCCGTTGCAATAAGTTGCGAGGGCTGCTTACGGCGCACCGGGTTAACCGATGGCGAACCGATATCGCGAGTCTCTCCCTCCACTTCGGCACCACCATCAATGGGGTCGCCATAGGCGTTGAAGAAACGGCCTGCAAGCTGGTCGCCCACTTTTAGCTGTGGCGGACGACTAAGAAACACCACTTCGGCATTGGTAGGAATACCCTCGGTACCCTCAAACACCTGAAGTATAACATCATCGCCCATTATCTTAACCACCTGCGCCAACCTGCCATGCACCATTGCCATCTCGTCGTAACCCACATTGGTGGCTTTAAGCGACACCGTAGCTTTAGTGATGTTGGTTAGTTTAGTATATATTTTTTGAAAAGCCTGAGTTTCCATATTTTTATATTTTTTTAGCTTAGGCTGTTATTAGTTTTTTCGTTGGTTCAGAAGCTCGTCAATGCTCTTCTCATATCCGAGGAAGTTATCAGATTTAAACTCAGAGTAGTTCATCTGCTTAAATTCGTTGATAATCTCCTTATAGAAGTTCTGCACATCTTCAAAAGCATCGAAACTTAAGCTGGTTTCATTAACCTGCAACACCTTATTGAGCATATATTGCTGACGCTCCATGGAGGTTGACGAGTCAATTTTATCGAACGCATCCTGCTGTAAAATCACGAAGTCGATAAGCTCACCTTTCCAGAAACGCTCATGGAATTCGATGGGCACACCATCATCACCAAGGATATTTATCTGCTCTTTGGCCTCTTTACCTCTCAGCAACTGGTCTTTAGCAGTGATAACCTGCTCAAGCCACTCATCGCTCACCTTCTCGGCAAGATACTTCTGCACCTCGGGATATTCGAGATATTTAGAGTATGAATCGATGGCATCAATGGCTGGGTAACGCTTACTATCGGCACGCGCCTGCGAAAGTCCGTAGAAACAGCGGGCTGCCTTACGTGTTGACTCGGTAACAGGCTCCTTAAGGTTACCACCGGCAGGCGATACAGTACCTATAAAAGTAATGGACCCGGTAGCTCCGTTATTCAGATACACATAACCGGCACGGGAGTAGAAGTTTGACACCACTGCCGAGAGGTCCATCGGGAACGCATCAGGGCCCGGAAGTTCCTCAAGCCTATTGGACATCTCACGAAGAGCCTGGGCCCAGCGCGAAGTGGAGTCGGCCATAAGCAACACCCTCAATCCCATGGCACGATAATACTCACCAATGGCCATAGCTGTATATACAGAAGCCTCACGGGCTGCCACCGGCATATTTGAAGTATTGGCTATAATCACGGTACGCTCAATAAGTTTACGTCCTGTGCGGGGGTCATCAAGGTGTGGGAACTCGGAGAATACCTCTACAACCTCATTGGCACGTTCACCACAAGCGGCAATGATAACGATATCGGCTTCGGCCTGCTTTGAAATAGCATGCTGAAGCACAGTTTTACCAGTTCCGAACGGGCCTGGTATAAAGCCTGTACCACCCTCGGTAATAGGGTTAAGAGTATCGATACACCTAACACCTGTCTCCAGCAATTTGAAGGGGCGCGGCTTATCACGGTAGGTACGCACAGCCATTTTAACAGGCCATTTCTGCACCATCGTAACATTGATATCATTACCTTCGGCATCGGTGATAACAGCAATTACATCATCAACCTTGTATTCACCGGCCTCTACCACACTCTTCACAGTGAAACTCTTCTCCAATTTGAAGGGCACCATTATTTTGTGCGGCATATTATTTTCATCCACCTCGCCAAGCCAGTCGCCGGCCTTCACACTATCGCCCACATTGGCAATAGGCTTATAGCTCCACAGCTGCTCACGGTTAAGTGGGTCGGTATATTGGCCTCGTTTAAGGAATATACCATCCATTTTATCAAGGTCGTTCTGCAATCCATCGTAGTTGCGCGACAGGATACCTGGGCCAAGAGTAACCTCCAGCAGGTGTCCTTCAAAGAAAACCTCGGTGCCTATTTTCAGTCCACGTGTACTTTCAAACACCTGAACGTAAGCATTTTTACCAAGCACCTTAATTACCTCTGCCATAAGATTAGCCTCGGGGTGCTCAATAAAGCATATCTCATTTTGAGCCACCGGGCCGCTAACCTCCACAATTACAAGGTTTGCAATAATACCGGCGACCTTACCGGTTGTTTTATTTTTTCTTTCCATGGCTAGTTTTATATTCTTCAGGAAAATCGTAACTGTTCTGCATTTCAGCAATCAGCCTCTCAAATAACTCGCGTCCCTGCTTATCATCCAGGGCATTCCAGCGCTCCAAAATTTGAAGCTTAATGATAAACGACAATATCTTCTCAATGCTGAAATAGTTGAAAAAAGTGTTCTCATCGTAGATATTCCATCGGAAAAGGTCGAATCTTATCTCCCTCTCCTGAAGATTACCTATTTCGAAAATCTGCAGCAACTGGCTCATAAACTCAACCTCGGCCGACAAGCCAAAATCGCGAGCCCTGCTTTTACGCAGCACCTCAATTATTTCACTCTCTCCCACCAGCATATCGGCCACGGGCGTGTCATATTTCTGACCAAGCATAGCCGTGAATATATTGCGGGTTAGTTTCTCAAATCCTGCATAGAACACAAGAAACTTATTTTTGCTCTTCTCCAGCAAATCGAACCACCCTTCGGCAAGCATTTTTTCGGCCTGAATCCTATCAGGTTTATTCTCTGCCTCGAAATAGTTGTTTAAAAAAACTGAAAGATACTTGGGCGCAGCAGGCTTAGGCTCAATATCATTAACCAACGGGCTGGCAAGCATATCCACCTCATCGGCCGAATATTTACCACGAGTATCGAGCGGAGCCTCCTTTTTATAGAGTTTATTGAGAATATTGGCATGATCGTAGGGAAGATACAAGGTCTCCACCAGTTTCATATCGTCGGCATGAAGCTCGGTAGCGAGCAACTCCCTAAACGACTCAACGGTGTGCGACGGCTTGCGGTCGTCCCATTTCCATTCGGGCAGTCCTGAAATTAAACAATAGTAGTTTCGTTTCATACCGCCTTATTATTTATCAAAAAGCATTTCGGCTGATTTGGACCTAAGATAATTTTTGAAGAAGCTCTTAAAATCATCCTCTGTAAAGCTGATAAGGTAACCGCCATCCTTAGGACCTATTTTAAAGCCGCCTTTTATACGGTCGTCGGCCTCAATCACCACCCCTTTATCGAGCTCTTTGGCTAAGCTGCCTTTCAGAGCACCATCAAGTTTGGCAAGATCTTTACCCGAAAGAAGTACTTTAAGGTCGAAATCGCCTTTAGCGGTAAATCCTTCTACAATTTTAATAAGCAATGAAGATAGGAACTTTGGGTCGGAAAACAGGGCTGATACACCCGGCTCGACCACTTTAAGAGAAAGGAGCTGAACAATGGTCTGCTTCAACGCACTTACAGCCTGACCAGAAGCCAGCTTTAATTCTGACTCAACCTGACGGGCCGACTCCTTTGCGGCTTTATCCGACTCTTCAACTATTTTTGCTGCTTCACGTCGGGCATCCTCCACTATTTGGGCTGCCTCCTGTTTAGCTTTTTCAACCAATTGATCTGCTTCGTCACGGGCTTTTAAAACCCCCTCCTGGTAGATTTTACTGGTCAATTCCTGAAGTTTTGTTTGCATAACACCGTATTTAATTTTCAATCATTAACTTAAAAAAGAGAAACAAAATATTCTAAAGTGAAAAAATTAACTAAACAACTACACTTCACTAATAATCTGTCACATAAGCATAGAACACCCTTTAAAATCGTAAGACAAAATAGATAAAAATTAGTTTTTCCACAAACATTAAGCAGTACAAAACTATTTTTTAAACATTATTACACTTATTTTAATTTTAATGTTTAAAATTAACAATCTCAAAAGAGTTCTATCCTTAAAACTCAATACATCCTGTAAATATTTAACAATATTTCTATATCTTTTTAAAAGATAAAACAAACATATAAAACTATTGTCAATATTTTAATAAAGTTCTGCAATATTTTATCAATTATCCTAAAATAACACAACTCTTATAGTATTATTTTAATAACATCGATTAATATAAAATCCATATAAAAAAGCGGGAAACACCCGCTTTTATGAGTTTTGCAGTTACAATATGTAACAATTCAATTACCTTAAAAGTTGTAAAACAAACCGAAACTTATTCTATTGGCATCCCTACTTTGTGTATGCGATGAATTGGCTATACCATTAATAGTACCATCGTAAAAATTACGTTTATGTCCATAATTATATTCAATGCCAATGGTGAAATTTTCAAATGGATCATACATTACATTACCAAGCATATATAGTCCTCTAAATTTTTGCACGCCATCTGTGAGTGGTACTTTATCATAATCGAAAGGATTTTCGGCAATGGTATGAGTTTTTAGCATATTGAAACCGCCCACCACATTAACGTGCCACTTAGCAGTGAGATAATGCTCATAAGCTCCCCAAGCCCCTACCACCGGTATAGTACGCAACTCACCCAATCCATTTTGCAAGGCATTATAGTTATGCCCGCCATATGAAGCCAGATAAGATGCTATCCCTGTACCTGCAACAAACTGAAACTGAAACGTATTATTAACCAACGGGTGAGTTTTCACTAATCCACTGAGCGTGGCTCCATAGCCATTGGCATAAGAGGTGCCCTTACCTTTTACTTTGTATGAAAAGCGCCTTCCGATGGCAGTAAAACGCAAGTGTCCCCAACTCATCCGTTTATTTATAGCTCCAATAAAATCGGGGAACGGATTGCCTGAAGTGGGCTCAATAAGCGGATCATCAATACTTTCGAAATCGATATCAAAATCGGTCTGCCGGGCAATACCAAGTTCATAACGCCATGCATTATCATTATTGATAAAGAATTGAAGGTGTGGTGCCCTCGACCACACGCCGGTTGGCGGGCCATCCCAATCAAACACATTGGGCCAGATATCTTTATCGCCAAAGAAGCTCCAATCCTGTCCGAATTGGAAGAACCAGTACTTCACATAGGCATGTCTCAGCCTGAAATGGCCGCTTCCGCCCCAGAAATCGCCCTCCACATACCCCGTAGCCTCATGTCCGTTAATCTGCCTGGTACCGGAGAAACGAATCTGCGACTGATACATATCCATCCAGATATTCGGGGTATTATCGTTATCCCACACATTAATCTGCTCAATCTTAAATACATCCTGCCCTTGCAGGCCGCCCGTTATATCGAACACTCCATTAAGTTTCAGCTTAACAAAGATGGAACCTTCGTAGAGTGGCTTCCCTCCCACCGAATCGACTGAGCTGTAGCGGAGATACTGAGGGAGAGCGTCTAACGAAAACAGCACGACACAAACCAACAGCACTACTCTTCTCATATATTATGTTTTTAATTTAACCTATCGTTTGAAAAGAATCATAAAATTTTAATTATCAATAGTTTAAAAAAGCTTCCTGAATTTGGGCAGGCGTGCTGTTCGTCATCAGCAATAACGATAGAAGCACCCTCGCTTTGGCTGGGTTAAGCTGGTCGGCAGCCACAAAACCGGCAGCATCGTCATCTACCTCCACATTACGCCCTACGGCACCCGACACAACACGCGACGCCCTTACCACCACAATGCCACTCTTAGCTGCCCTCACGCATGCATCATACGAAGCCTTGTTCATATTTCCATTACCCACACCTGCAATAACAAGCCCTTTAGCACCAAGTTTTATGGATGCTTCAATAAGGTCGGCAGGCATATCGGT
>CAZWOA010000056.1:19919-21504 GCA_964635545.1 uncultured Marinilabiliaceae bacterium | reverse complement strand
TAGTCGCCATTAAATGATGTTATTGTTCCTTGGGTTGTGTTTTTTACTGCAACCGATACGCCTGGTAGAGATGATCCATCCGAGGCGTCTTTTACATTACCCGTTACTGTGCGTTTCTGAGCCTGAATTCCATATAAACAGAATAAGCCCAGGGTCACAAGTAAGAGTCGTCTGAAACTGGATTTTACGTTCATAAATTAAAAGTTTAGTCTATTTATTAAAACGATATTAAGTTGGATTTTCTTCTTTGTGTTCACGTTTGAACTCTATTTCATCATCTTCTGGAAACAAAGGTAGCCCTATTGTTTGTTAAATATCACACTTTTTAACATCGCAAAACATTGTTTTAGGTTTTGTTTCCCGCAATCGATTGCGGTGACGTTTGTGCAATCGTTTGCGACAAGAAAAGATGTTGTACAACATGTTTTTGAGTGTAACCTTATGCGATTTTAGCACATGGAATGACTGTGTATCTAAAAAAATTTTCACAACTTTTGTCTTATAAAGGCATTTTTTACACCTGTTTTTATCATTATTTACTCAATAAATCATTATTGTTGATATTTTTAGTTATTTTAGTGTAATTATTATTTTTCATTACAATAATGAAGTCGCATCAGGTAACCATAAAAGATATTGCCCGCACTCTGGGTATTTCGCCCTCTACTGTGTCAAGAGCGTTGAAGGATCATCCCGATATCAGTCCTGAAACTAAGCAGCTTGTACAGAGTTTTGCCAAGAGCGTTAATTATCGGCCCAATGCTTTGGCGCTTGGTTTGCGCAAAAGTAAAACCAACACCATAGGAGTGATTATCCCCGAAATTGTGCATCACTTCTTCAGTTCGGTAATTAGCGGGATAGATAATGTGGCGTATGGGCAAGGTTATAATGTGATGATATGCCAAACTAACGAGAATGCCCAGCGTGAAGTTGCTGATGTGCAAGCTCTTATCGACAATAGGGTTGACGGCATTCTGGTGTCGATGAGTAAAAATACCGTCTCGTTCGATCATTTTCAGAATATTATAGATAATGGCATTCCGCTGGTTTTCTTCGATCGGGTGTGCGAATCAATTGAATCGCATCGTGTTATTGCCGATGATTTTCAGGGTGCACGCATAGCAGTGCGTCATCTAATTGAAAAAGGGTGCCGTAGGATTCTGCATCTATCAGCTTCTCAACATCTTCTTATAGGAAAAAACCGTAAAAATGGATATGTGATGGCACTTAAAGAGAGTGACATACCTTATGATGAGAGTTTTGTTATAAAGTGTGATACCCGAGAGGATGTACTTCAAAATGCCGATAAAATATTAGGAATGGCTTCCGAAATTGACGGTATCTTTTCGGTTAATGACTCAACAGGCATTGCGGCAATGCAACTTTTACAGCGCAATGGCTATAAAGTGCCGCAGGATATTGCTGTTATAGGTTTTGGCGATGGTCCCAATGCCTCCATTACCTGCCCAACCCTATCAACCGTTGAGCAGAAAGGCTTTGAAATAGGACAGGAGGCAATGACTATGCTTGCGCAGCAGATTGACGAGGGCCTTGTTGCCGTTGATTTTGAGACTCGCATATTCAC
>CAZWOA010000056.1:10679-19819 GCA_964635545.1 uncultured Marinilabiliaceae bacterium | reverse complement strand
TGAGTATATTTTATGGCGTTTGTTATCAGATTTCTAATGATTGTGTCTAGCATGTTTTTATCGGCATAAACATATTTATCACTGTTTGTGGTTTCTACAATTTCAATACTTTTCTCTTTCGCCTGATGACTACATGTCGATATCGACTCATTTATTACGTCGCTCAATAGTAGTTCGGTAGGTTTAAATTCTAAGACTCCTGTTTGCGATTGAGCCCACTCAAGCAGGTTTTCTAGCAGTTTATAAGCATTAACAGCCGATGAGTGTGTAAGTTCTGCATATTCGATGGTTTGCTGTATCGAATTATTTGAGGAAGAATCTTTCATCAGATTAAGAAAACCAATTATCGCGTTGAAGGGGTTTTTCAAGTCATGTGCTATTATACTGAAAAACTTATTTTTAGTAGCATTAATGCTCTGCAACTCCGCGTTCTGACGCTCCAATTCATTACTTATAGCTATAATTTTCTCGTTTTTATTGGCTAACATTAAATTTGATTGCCGTTTGGCACGATAGGATTTGAATAACAGCAATGAAAACAGTATCATAAGTATCAATGCTACAGACGCAGAGATTATAATAGTTTTTTGCTGTCTCAATTCTGCTGCCATCGCAGCATCTTTCTTACTCTGTTCAAACTCTAATATCTGTTTTTCTTTATCATATTTATGTTTATACTCAAATCTTGCAACCTCTATGGCGTTACTCTCATTGAAAATGCTGTCACTCAGAGTTTTAAACATTACGCTGTGCTCAAAAGCCTCTTTATACTTTTGGGTTGCAGAATATATATCAGCCATTAGCTTATGAACTTCTTTCTGCACTTTTACAGCTTTGTTTCCCTCAGAAAGTTCCAAAGCCTGCTGTGCATAACTAAGCGAAGTGCTGTAATCACCATTCTTGAAATAAATATTGGCAAGTTCGCATTTTATCTCGCTAATACTTATATATGTCTTTTTAGATTCAGCGAGGTCTAATGCCTCTAAATAGTATTTTTTTGCAATATCATATTGATTTAGAATACATTCATACTTACCTAATGCAACAAGAGTTGCTATTTTAAACGAACTGTTATTTAGTTTCACTGCATATTCCAAGGCTCGCTCCAAATATTTTTCAGCCTCGGGGTTGTTGAGTTCCATAAGCGACATACCTATGTTTAACAGGCAGGTTGCATTATTATAGTCAAGTCCGTCTTCCTCTGCTATTTTAAGTGCTCTGGTATTATATTCTATTGCTTTATTATACTCTTTCTGATTAAAAAACAGACCTCCAAGACTTATATAAGCTACCGACAAACCTTTTTTATTGTCGAGCATTTCAAATATTTCAAGGCTTTTTTGAATACACTCTGTAGCCATAGGGAAGTTACCCTGAATCTCATATACATTGGCCAAAAGATTATTGCAGTTGGCAATCTCCAATTTGCAATCCAATTCTTTATATAACTCTATTGCTGCTATGTAACACTCTTCCACCTTGGCATTATTGCTCATATGCCGATATATTATTGCCATATTTGACAGAGCTTTAGCTTGCAATTTTTTATCATCTACTATTTTGGCTAATCCTATAGATTTAATATAGTTGTCTATTGCTTTTTCATAGTCGCCCATTTTTGTATAACACGTACCAATGGAGTTACGACACGTAGCCATATTTTGAATGTTATTCTCCTCTTTAGCAATCGCAAGTGCATTGTTGAAATAGATTAAAGCCTCCTGTAGATTCGATTTTGTATATACTAAGGCTGTATTGTATTGGCTCTGATATTTGCCCTGCATATATCCTATTCTATCCGAAAGCTCACCGGCCATGCGTGCGTAGTCGCGAGCTTTTTCTATATCTGAGTTAAAATTAGCTTTTGATAGCTGATTAAGCAAACTGACTTTCATTGTATCATCTGCAGTATGCTGCATAAGTGCAGTTTCCAAACTATCAGTAAGGCTAATTTGCGTTGTAGCATTAATTTGTATCGAAAGAACAAATAGAGCCGCTATATAAATAATGTTTTTCATGCGCAATTGGGAATGTTAACTATGCTTATTACGAAGAATAAATAATTTTGTTATTCTTGATGACAAATTTTTTTTTCAGCTAATTATGAGATAGAGTCAAACGAGTTCATGAGTCAAATAGAATCCTGCTGTCGGAAAGAGGGGATATTTTTTGCTTTAATTCTTTGCGTTCTCTGCGTACACTTTGCGTTCTCATCGTGAAACTATAGATAATCTCACCCCATGCGGGGCTTTTTCCACATAGCATAGAGCCGTAAGCTGCACTTCGCTTGCATACGGTTAATTATTATATATACCCTGCGGAGAATGGCTTAATTCCCTTAATGGTTAAATTGTGCATGAGGCTGGCTAATTTGCTGAAAATCAGCTAAAAGCCCCTTTAGGGGTTTGGGGTGAAATAGTTGCAGAGATAAGCTAGTTCCAGATAACTTTCGGTGTGATAAGGGCATTGCAAATGCAGAAACCACCGACCCCTCGTTGCCGCTCGGCTCTGCCAAGAAACGAGGGGTAGAAAGCGCTACTGGCTATCAGCTATTGGCTATTAGCTAACGGCTACTGTCTATCCGCTATCATCAAAAAAAATTGCTCCGCAATCGTTTGCAAAAAATTATTTCGGCAAATATTGAGTTTTATAATATTCTTAAAATTGCTATCGCAATCGTTTGCAATAACGTACTCACAAGTATTGATGGATATTGCGGTCTATTATGTTTTTTCTTTCTATGGTTAAAATATTTTAAATTTGCATTGGATTTATACTTCTTTTAAAACACATTCGCTCTATCTCTTCATTTCTGACGGGCTCGGGCTTACTGTATGCCCATCACTCCAAAAATAGTTTTTTAGTTATTGACATGAAGAAACAACCTTTATTATCCTTTTGGCAAATCTGGAACTTGAGTTTTGGATTTTTGGGAGTACAGTTTGGCTTTGCTCTGCAGAATGCCAATGTGAGCCGTATATTATCATCTCTTGGCGCCGATGTTAATTCGCTGCCACTATTCTGGCTCGCAGCGCCCATTATGGGGCTTATTGTGCAACCCATAGTAGGTGCTGCCAGCGACCGCACCTGGAACCGCATAGGGCGAAGACTCCCTTTTATACTTGGCGGTGCACTGGTAAGTATGCTTGCCATGGTATTTATGCCCAATTCGGCAATCGTTATAGGTGTTATGTCGCCAATTCTGTTTGGTGCCATAATGCTTGCTCTTATGGATGGCTCTTTCAACGTCACCTTTCAGCCGTTCCGCTCTCTGGTTGCCGACATGGTGCCCGACGAGCAGCGTAACCTTGGCTATTCGGTGCAGAGCTTCCTTATAAATGTGGGAGCCGTAATCGGTTCCATACTTCCATACCTGATGACCAACCTGTTTAACGTGGGCAACACAGCCGCCGAAGGGCAGGTGCCACCATCGGTTATATGGTCATTCTACATTGGTGGGGCGGTACTTATAGTAACTGTGTTGGTTACTGTATTCAAAACCAAAGAGTATCCACCTGCTGAATTTAACGAATATAAAAACATTGAAGCTGAGCCTGTTGAGGAGAAGAGCAACTTCATTAAAACTCTTTTATCAATGCCAAAAACTATGATACAACTGGCAGTGGTTCAGTTCTTTTCATGGTTTGCACTATACCTTATGTGGGTATTTACCACTCCAGCAGTGGCTCAACACTATTGGGGCACTTCACTTGGCGATGCTGCATCCGAAGGTTACAACGCTGCAGCCAACTGGGTGGGTATAATATTTGGTGCCTATAGCCTTTTTGCAGCCATATTCTCTATGATTATGCCATGGCTCGCCAAACTTACCAGCCGTAAATTTGTGTATGGAGCTTCGCTGGTTTGCGGAGGATTAGGTTTTGTGACTATGTATTTATTCAACAATCCCAATATGCTTCTACTCAGTATGATAGGGGTGGGTATTGCCTGGGCTGCAATTCTTGCTATGCCTTATGCAATTCTTTCAAGTGCCATACCCGCACGCAAAATGGGTGTGTTTATGGGAATATTCAACTTCACCATAGCCGGACCGCAGATTATGAGCGGACTATTGGGTGGCGTTATCGTGAAGCACATCTTCGGGCAAAATGCCATGATGATGATTGTGCTTGCCGGCGTGTCGATGCTTATTGGTGCTGTGACCGTCTATTTTGTTGAAGACAAAGAAAAAAAAGCTATTAACTGATTGTAATTATGAATATTAAAGCATCTCTTTTCGACCTTGATGGTGTTATCGTAGATACTGCCAAATACCATTTTATTGCATGGCGCGACCTTGCTGCTAAACTTGGATTCGTATTTACCGAAGAGGATAATGAACGACTTAAAGGGGTGAGCCGCATGGCATCACTCGACATACTGCTTGAAGTAGGTGGAAAAAACTATGATGATGCCACAAAACAGGCACTTGCCACCGAAAAGAATGAGAATTACCTCAAATATATCAACAAAATGACGCCCGACGAGGTGTTGCCGGGTGCCGAAAAGTTCCTGAAGGAGCTGAAAGCAGCTGGTTATAAAATAGCCCTGGGCTCGGCGAGCAAAAATGCTATGACCATACTTAACCGACTCAACCTCACATCACTTTTTGATGCCATTATTGATGGTAACATGGTGAGTGCAGCCAAACCCGACCCCGAAGTGTTTTTGAAAGGAGCCGCAGCTCTTGGTGTAAAACCCGAAGAGTGTGTGGTATTCGAAGATGCCGAAGCAGGTGTCGAGGCTGCTTTGGCCGGTGGCATGAAGTGTGTGGGAATTGGGTCGCCCAGTAATTTGGGTAAAGCAAATCTGGTTATTGACGGTCTTCACCAGATGAGCATCGAAAAACTGAGAAAAATCTAACCGTCTCATTAATATAAAGAGAACTGACATGAAAAAATATTTGAAGAGTGATGAGTGGTGCATAATTGAAGAGAGCTTCAAACCTGAGTTTCATAGGTCGTCGGAGAGTATCTTCAGCATTGGTAACGGCCAAATGGGGCAACGTGCCAATTTTGAAGAGCAATACTCGGGGCCAACACTTCAGGGTAACTATATTGCAGGTGTCTATTATCCCGATAAAACCCGTGTAGGCTGGTGGAAAAATGGATATCCCGAATATTTTGCCAAGGTGCTTAATGCTCCTAATTATATCGGTATAGATGTGTTTGTGGATGGCCAAATGCTTGACCTGTACACTTGCAAGGTTGACAATTTCCGCAGAGTGCTTAATATGAAAGAGGGATATCTGCAAAGGGAATTTACCGTTACTTTCGACGATGGAAAGAAGATTGAGGTTAATGCCAAGCGTTTCATAAGCATGGCCGATACTCAAAATGCAGCCATCCGCTATTCGGTGAAAGCACTTAACTTTAGTGGTAAGGTGATGTTCGTTCCTTATATTGATGGTGACGTGGTGAACCAGGATAGTAACTACGACGAGAAATTCTGGAACATTCTTGAGGTACATACTCAATCAGGGAAATCATTGCTTGTATCACAAACCAAGAAACTCGACTTCAGGGTTGCTTTTGCAATGGAATATAAGCTCTTCATCGATGGAAAAACTTATGAAGTTAAGCCCGAACTGCTTAAAAAGGAGGCATGGGCTGGTAATAGGGTTACCCTTACCCTTAGAGAGGGCGAAACAGCCTGCATAGAGAAATACATCGGGGTGGTTAGCTCACTTAATTACTCTCCCGATAAACTTGCCGTTGAGGCTCAAAAAGCTGCTTCTTTTGCCTGCAACAAGGGCTTCGACACTATGTTGAGTGACCACATAAGCCGTTGGAATTCAAAATGGTTACATAGTGATATCATTATCAGTGGCGATATCGAAGCCCAACAAGGAATACGGTTTAACATCTTCCATCTCCACCAAACCTATACCGGTGAGGATGAGCGTCTTAATATTGGCCCCAAAGGTTTTACAGGTGAGAAATATGGCGGATCAACATATTGGGATACAGAGGCTTATTGCGTACCGTTCTATATATCTACAGCACCGGCAAAAGTAACCCGCAATCTTTTGGTTTACAGATATAAACATCTGCAAAAAGCGATAGAGAATGCACAAAAACTTGGTTTTAAGAATGGTGCGGCTCTATACCCCATGGTTACCATGAATGGTGAAGAGTGCCACAACGAGTGGGAGATAACTTTTGAGGAGATTCACCGTAATGGCGCCATCGCTTTTGCAATAAATAACTACATCCGTCATACCGGTGATGAGGCTTACCTCGCCGAATATGGCCTTGAGGTACTAATAGGCATATCACGTTTCTGGAGCCAGAGGGTTAACTTCTCTAAAGCTAAGCAGAAATATGTAATGCTTGGAGTTACAGGCCCCAACGAGTATGAGAATAACATCAACAATAACTGGTACACCAACCGCATTGCTACCTGGTGTATGCGTTATACCATTTCGGCAATAGATAAGGTGAAGAAAAATGATGAAGCCCGCTACTCTGCCATTATGGAGAAAACGTCATTCAATCATCAGCAGGAAACAGCACATTGGAAGGACATCATCGATAATATGTATTATCCATTCAATGAAGAACTTAACCTGTTCATGCAGCAGGATGGTTTTATGGATAAAGATATAGTGCCGGCAGCTCAACTATCGCCATCTGAGCGCCCTATCAACCAACACTGGTCATGGGATCGCATATTGCGTTCATGCTATATCAAACAGGCGGATACTCTTCAGGGAATTTACCTGTTTGAAGATGAGTTTGATACAGATACCATTCGTCGCCACTTCGACTTCTATGAACCGCTAACCGTGCATGAGTCGTCGCTCTCGCCATGTGTGCACTCGGTGCTTGCGTCGCGCATAGGCGATGTGCCCAAGGCTTATGAGATGTATCTGCGCACATCGCGCCTCGATATCGACGATTATAACCACGAAGTGCACGAAGGCTTGCACATCACAAGCATGGCCGGAACCTGGATGGCTGTGGTTGAAGGATTTGGCGGCAAACGTGTGTATGATGGTGAACTATTCCTTAACCCTGTAATTCCGGCACAATGGAACGAGTACTCTTTCCGCATCACCTTTAAAGGTAATGATATTGAGGTGAAAGTAAACAACGATGGTGCTGAAGTTATCTCTCATGCGGCTCACCCCGTTAAACTGTCGCTCTATGGCGAAAAAGTTGAGGTGGCATCGGGAGAAAGAAGAATCATCAGAAAAAAATAGTTGTCATGAAAAATAAATTTCGTTTTTGGTCTCTTATATTAGGTTTATTAATTGTAATTGGTGTGAGTGGTGCTTATGCCCAAAAACCAAAGTCGGGCTCTTTGCGTGTAGAGCCCGGCAACTGGTGGACGGGCATGGCATCGCCCAACTTACAACTGCTGGTTTATGGTAACGATATTGCATCATCAGATGTAAAAATCAGTTATCCGGGAGTTACATTAATGCAAACCATAAAGGTTGAGAACCCTAACTATCTGTTTCTCAATCTTGTTATTGCTGATGATGCCCAACCGGGCAAGTTCAACATCCAATTCATTAAAAATAAGAAGGTTGTAGATTCGTATAACTATGAGCTTCGTAAGCGTGGCGAAGGCTCCTCTCAACGCGTGGGCTTCAATGCTTCGGATGCTATATACCTGATTATGCCCGACCGCTTTGCCAATGGTGATGCGTCGAACGACGATATGCCCGGCATGGTTGAGAAGGCCGACCGAAATGCTCCCTATGGCCGTCATGGTGGCGACCTTAAGGGAATAGCAGATAATCTTGACTATATCGCTTCGCTGGGAATGACAGCCGTTTGGATTAACCCGGTGCAGGAGAACAACATGCCCGAATCGTCGTATCACGGATATGCAATAACCGACTACTATAAAATCGATAGTCGCTTTGGCACCAACGACGATTTCAAAAATCTGGTGGATAACTGCCATAAAAAAGGCATAAAAGTTATTATGGATATGGTGTTCAACCATTGTGGCACTAACCATTGGTGGATGAAGGACTTGCCTATGGCCGACTGGATTAACCAATGGGATGGTTTTACCCGTTCCAACTACCGTTTATCTACAATCTCCGACCCTTATGTTTCGGCAAAAGATTTTAACCTGGCAACAAAGGGCTGGTTCGACACTTCAATGGCCGACCTGAACCTGAATAATGACCTGATGCTCAATTACCTGATTCAGAACAGCATATGGTGGATTGAATATTCAGGACTTGATGGTATTCGCCAGGATACCTATCCATATCCCGATAAACACGGCATGGCTACCTGGGCGCAACGTATTGCACTTGAGTATCCTAACTTCAATATTGTGGGTGAATCATGGATTGGGCAGGCTTCCAAACTGTGCTACTGGCAGAAAGATTTCCCCAATAAAGATGGTTACAACTCATACCTCCCATCGCTAATGGATTTCCCGATGCAGGAAGCAATAGGCAAAGCATTCAACGAGCAAGCGGGATGGGACACCGGACTGATGCGCCTCTACGATGTGTTGGCCGACGACCATCTATATCCAAACCCGCTTAATATGGTAACATTTGGCGAAAACCACGACGTAGGCCGCCTGTTGCACATATTAAACGGCAATGTGGAGAGCATGAAAATGGCGATGACATTCCTAGCTACAACACGAGGAATCCCACAGCTTTACTATGGTAGCGAAATATTGATGGATGGCAACGGTTTCGACGGTCATGCCAATATACGCCTTACAATGCCGGGAGGATGGGCAGGCGATAAAACAAATGTATTTGTAGAATCCGGTCGCACTGCAAAACAGAATGAGATGGTTAATCATATCAGCCGCCTGTTCAACTACCGCAAAGCAAACAATGTGCTTCAATTTGGTAAATTGCTACATTTTATTCCTCAGGATGATGTGTATGTCTATTTCAGATATGACGACAAAAATGCCGTTATGGTGATTCTCAATAATAATGATACCGAGAAAAGCATTGATGGCAATTATTATGGCGAATTCCTTAATAATTACAGCTCCGGTAAAGATATTATAAGCAATGAGAGCCTTAATACTCTCAAAACCATTAACATAAAACCTAAATCTTCGAGAGTGATTGAACTGAAATAATGTTAATCAGTTTATATTGCGAATCCGCATCGGGAAAATATTCCGGTGCGGATTTTTTT
>CAZWOA010000056.1:0-10579 GCA_964635545.1 uncultured Marinilabiliaceae bacterium | reverse complement strand
TCGCATTACACCTTGGGGCAGCAACCCAAAGTTATGAAAATATTACCTTTCTGGTTTATTTTTTAAGTTTTCTTGTTCTTACGGGGCTTGGTGGAATAATTCAGCTCCGTAGGTGCGAAATCTTTGTAGCCTCATAGTACAATACGGCAAGGAACTCAGTAGGAGTGGCATCTTAAAACCAAATTGGTTTGTTTGCAAAAATAACAAGGAAAATAGCTAATAGCTGCAGTTTATATCACTTCAACGATTTCACCGGGGCGTGTTTTGTCATTGATAGGATTAAGAGATGAATCTATCAATATGAGTTCCATGTGTTTCCAGTTGGTATATGACGGCCATCCGTAGTAAATACCTTTTTGATAGATTACCGCTAATCCACCCAACTCCGAACCGATGGGAGGCAGTGGTCGTGAAAGAGTCTTCTCTCCTTGAGATTTGTAATTCTCAATCTGCTTAATCAGGTCAAATGACTCACCGTTAAATCCATATTTTTCAACCATCCAATTATTTTGCGATTCACGGGCAAGAAAAATATCCTTTCCGCTCCATTTATAGTTGTAGTCAACCACAAAATATGCACCTCCCCAGTAAGTAGGGTGAGGCAAGCTCTTACCGTGTGGCACAATGGTGTTAATCCTCGTGGTAGCGGTGTTATGTTCGCGTCTAACCAGTGCGTAATTACCCTGTGTGAAGTCATTTGAGTTGGCATCAGCAATCAGGAAGGCGGTCTCTTCGCCATTATTTGTATTGGCTATGTCGAGAAACCTGAAAGTTTCACCTTGCACAGGCTTGTGAATGAGCGTCATATCAAATAGATCGAAAGCTGTATAGGATGAATTATATAAATTCCCCAGTGAAGTATCATTTTCCTTATATATCTCACCAGTATTGGTATTTAGCGAAGCATAGAATAACTTCTGGCCATCATCTTTCATATCTACCGGATGCATGTAGGCTCCTATTTTAATTTGATTATCAGAAACAGATATCATTCTCAAATAGAATGAGTTACTGGGACGTAAGGCTTTTTCGATAAATCGTTTAGGCTCAATCCATGAGTCGCCATCATCATCACTCCAGGTGATATACCATTTATTGATGCAACGGGCAGCAAGAAATATGCGGTTTCCACAGCGTTGAAGCTGCGAATAGGATGTAGAGCCGGGGAATGATACAAGTTTTTCGGAAATAAATCCTTCGCTGAGGTTTGCGTCAAACTTTTTTATCTTCACAGCCATTTCTTGGTCGTGGCCTGCGCATGCCGACAGAATATTATCACCCACAAAAATAAATGCGGCAGTGTTGTGCTCATCACGTTTATGACCAGAGTTTATTACTTTCGATATGGTTTTGTTTAATTTGGGCTGATACAGATAAATCATCTGCCTGCCCAGTGTGTCAATGCCGCTGAAGTAGTTAAAACCATTATAATATTGCGATATAGGGTCGCACCACCATGAGTATGATACACCATTGACAGTGTTGTCCTCTTGCGGAATATCTATTTCGGTGAATTTCACACCATCTCCCAAGCTATTGGAAGCTGTCAACTTAACGGACAGATGCTTAAAATACTTTACTTTAACGCTAAGTTCCTTCTGTTTGAAAACAATATCATCGTTGATTACCCAAATAAATGAGGTTGCATTTTGGCTTTTGTTCACAAAGGTTATTAAGGCTTCATTGCCCTCTTTTACAATCACATAGCTAAATTCGGCTGTGGGCAGGGTTTGTTCTATTTCTATTTCATCTTTATGACAGCCCAATAAAAATAGTATGGTGAATATAGAAACAACTAAGGGTTTAATAAATCTCATGAAACTATAAATTATAAAATGATATTAAAAAGGAAAGTGCAAACGTAATACTTTAAGTTGTTAATAAGACAATTTTAACAGGATATATTGATGGCTTAATAATGAAAATTTATTTATGCTGAATAATATTATTGGTAGATTGTTATTGTTGTGATTGAATGATGCTGTTATCGATTGTTTGTGATATTATAATTCGAGAGAGGTCTCAAAATATATTATTAGATTCTCAATTTTCGCAAGTAAATTAATTAGTTGATTTGCAATAAGATAGCAGAGTGTTTTTTATGTAAAACCACTGATAATCAGAATCTTTAATTCGCAAAACAAAATCCATAAAATATGCTATCAAACAAAGATACAACAGTACTTTCAGATATAAATGACTTTTTTACTACATGTGGAAAGGATATTTAATGATTAAATGAGATTCTTCGCTTTGCTCAGAATGACGATGTCTTATGGTTATGTTTGGGGGATTGTTTGGCGGCAGAGCCGCCAAACAATCCCCATCCACTAAATAGAAGTTGACAAAGTCATTCCGACCGCAGGGAGGAATCTTCTTTTGTGAGTAAAACTATTTACTACCAATAACATATTTACATTGTAATTGGTAGCGAAGCGATGAAACTACGTTCAGCGGAGCTCACTCAACTTGTTCGCTTGGCTTGCCAAGAAACAACGTTCAGCGGAGCTAATCTCATTTTGGAAATTAGAAAAATCACCGAATTGTTAATGCAAAAATTATTAACTGAAAATGAGATACTTACAAAAGACATTAATTTCAAACCTTGTAGCCATGCTAACTAAAAGGGACATGCAAAACTTAAGTTAGATTGCAATAATATTTGCTTTGTAAGAAGTTTGATAGTAGGGATTATTCACAAAATCATCATCAAAATGTATCTTGCAACTCTTATAAAATGAATGATGCGGAATAAATATCAAATGTTATTTGTTCCGCATCATAATTCAATAATATCCTAAATGTTAAGCTTCTGCCAGTTGGTATCTATCGGCAATTTGCTCTAAAGTCATAAATGAGTTAGGTAGTAAATCAGCCGGACAGCTACCGAATCTCTCTTTGGTTTGGTACCTTTTGCAAGTAGTATATTGCTCCATTCCGGCATCGCAAAACTTACTTCGATATCCTTTGGCTGTAATAACTTTGTCTTTTAAAATGCCATTAAATATTGGGCATTTTTCCGCATTTGGACAGGTTTTCATAGATTTTTCCTTTAGATGTTTGGTTTGCAAATATATGCTATTGAACGCATGTTCTAAAGTTTACCATCTCTTATTTTTTCAACTTTGAAAAAATTAACAAATCTAGCGTGTTGCTACTTGTGTTATATCTTGATTTATAATATATTACTCTTCTGCGTGGAGTATTGTGGAAATGTTTATTTGTTATCGAAAATAAATTAATAAAATAGTGTTGCTATTCTATTTTTATCGTATATTTGCCTTAAGTAATACATAGTATTTTCAGTTTAGAGTAAAAGCATTAAATATTTGAGTTATGGAGAAAATTGTTGGTTTGATTAACGCACCATTCACGCCATTTGACGAGAATAATGAAGTTAACCTGAGTGTTATTGATCGTTATGTTGATCTTCTGGTAAAGAACGGCATCAAAGGGGTTTTTGTCAATGGCTCATCGGGCGAGGGTTATATGCTCACCGAAGAGGAGAGGATGCAGATTGCCGAGAAGTGGGTAGCTGTGAGCCCCAAAGGTTTCAAGGTGATTGTGCACGTAGGTAGCACCTGCGTTAAGATGAGTCAGCGACTGGCAGCTCATGCACAAGAGATTGGCGCATTTGCAACCGGCGCAATGGCATCTCCATTCCCCAAAGTAAGTCGTGTGGCCGAGCTGGCCGACTATTGTGAGGCAATAGCTGCTGCTGCTCCCAAGCTTCCTTTCTATTTTTACCATATTCCTGCCCTCAACGGCGTATTTCTTCCCATGCTCGACCTGCTGAAAGCTGTGGATGGCCGCATCCCTAATTTTGCCGGTATCAAATATACTTTTGAGAGCATCTACGAATATACACAGTGCCGACTTTATAAAAATGGCAAGTTCGATATGCTTCACGGTCAGGATGAGACTATACTTCCTTCGTTGGCTATGGGCGGTGCGCAAGGTGGCATTGGCGGTACTACCAACTATAATGGCAAGGTGCTTACCGAAATTATAGAAGCATGGAACAAGGGCGACATTGAGCGTGCACGCGAATTGCAGATTTTTGCACAAGATGTTATCAATGTGATTGTTAACTATCGCGGCAATATCGTTGGTGGTAAACGTATCATGAAACTAATAGGCCTTGACATGGGTAAAAACCGTACTCCATATCAAAATATGACCGACGAGGAAGAGGCACGCATGAAGAAAGAGCTTGAGGCAATCAATTTCTTCGAAAGATGCAATAAATTCTAAAACATTGATTTATACCAGTTTGTTGAAATATTAATATTACTACTGATATGAATAATGCTGAATATTTAAAAGGTTGGTCACAAAAATACCGTAATGACCTGATTAGTAATGTGTTGCCATTTTGGCTAAGACATGGAGTCGATAAGGTTAATGGCGGCGTTTATACCTGCCTCGACCGTGATGGTGCGCTAATGGATACTACCAAATCGGTGTGGTTCCAGGGGCGGTTTGCTTTTGCGCTTTGCTATGCCTACAACAACATAGAGAAGAATGAAGAGTGGCTGAATGTTGCACGTCAAACCATCGATTTCATTGAGAAATACTGTTTTGACACCGATGGCCGTATGTACTTCGAAATCACTGCCGATGGAATTCCGCTTCGTAAACGTCGTTATGTATTCTCCGAGACTTTTGCAGCTATTGCAATGTCGGAGTACTCAATAGCAACGGGTGATAAATCGTATGCTGTGAAGGCTCTCGACTTGTTTAAACGCATTCAGAAGTTCATCTCAACTCCTGGTGTGTTGCAGTCAAAATATGAGGATGCTCTCCAGGCACAGGGTCACTCCATTACCATGATTCTTATAAATACTGCATCGCGTATTCGTGAGGCTATCAAGGATGATGTGCTTGACAAGCAAATAGACCAGTCGCTGGAGGCAATTCGCAAATATTTTATGCAGCCACAGTTTAAAGCACTGCTTGAGACTGTTGGTCCCAATGGCGAGTTTATCGATACCGGCATGGGACGAACCATAAATCCCGGGCATGCCATCGAAACGGCCTGGTTCATTCTTGAGGAAGCTAAGCATCGCAACTGGGATAAAAACCTGGTTGAGATGGGTACAACTATCCTCGACTGGTCGTGGGAGTGGGGCTGGGATGAGCAGTATGGTGGCATCAGTAATTTCAAGGATTGCAAGGGGCTTCCACATCAGGATTATGCCCACGACATGAAGTTCTGGTGGCCTCAGGCCGAGACTATCATTGCCGCACTTTATGCCTACCAGGCTACCGGTGATGAAAAATATATTGAAATGCACAAGAAGATAAGCGACTATACCTATTCGCACTTCCCCGATAAGGAGCATGGCGAATGGTATGGATACCTCCATTTCGACGGGTCGGTGTCGCAGCCGGCAAAGGGTAACCTCTTCAAAGGACCGTTCCACATACCGCGAATGATGGTGAAAGCCCATATTCTGTGCAACGAAATATTATCAAAATAATCGGGCCTGATGACAAGTGGTTTGTATATAGATGGTTGCAATGCTACTGACTCATCGTCAGGAGGTTGATTGACATCTTTTTACTTGATATAGCTATAATCCGGCTTGACCGATGCTGAAAACAGCGTTTGTCGTGCCGGATTAATTTTATATTTTTACTGATATAATCAACTGTATATGAAAAAGATAATCTACATATCTCTGCTTGTGATTGCCACGATTTTAGTTGTCAATTATAGTAAAGGATTTTTTCTGATGAATAATAAAAATCAAGATAATAACAAACCGTCATTGGCGGTTAGGCTGGCCGATTATCCTGTAACACATGGCGTTTCGGCTCCATTCACGGCAGTTGTGGGCAACAGGCTGGTTGTGGCCGGTGGCTGTAACTTTCCCTATAAACCTCCCTATGAAGGTGGCCAAAAGGTGTTCTACAAAAATATCTATACTCTCGATTTATCGCAAGATGTAACCGATGCCCAATGGAGTGATGCCGGCGAAATGCCTTATGCTGTTGCTTACGGTTCGGCAGTAGCCATCGATGGTGGCATGTTATGCATTGGTGGTCAGGATGATACTGGTGCGCTTGCCGGTGTTGTGATGATGCGCATTGATGAATCAACGGGTAGGGCAGTTTTTGAGGTGCTTCCTTCGCTGCCATCAGCAGTATTCAACGGAGGCGCGGCCATCATAGGCAATAAAGTTTACATCACCGGAGGGGCGATTGCCGATGGTGAGGTAAACTATATCTTCGAACTCGATATGGAAAATATTTCTGCCGGATGGAATCGCATTAGTACCAATCAACGGTATGAACGGCAGCAGCCTGTGGTGTTTGCGGCCGGTGGCAACCTGTTTCTTACAGGTGGATATGATGAAAACCGCCCTGAAGCATATACCGATATTATGAAGTTCGATTTCGAATCATCACAATGGGTAACATTCTCATCATCAGAAATAAAAGGAGTGAAGCGGGCATTGGTAGGCACGGGTGTGGCTTCAATAAATACCGATAAGGTGATATTTGCCGGTGGGGTTGATTACGACCGTTTCATGTCGGCTCTTAACAGGCTTAAACGATTGCGCGAAGCTACTGCGGCCAACGATACCGTGCTTATTGCCGAATTAAAGCAGGCAGGTTTGGAGTATATGACCCAGCCTGTGGAGTGGTACAAATTTGCAACTTCGCTGGTACAGTTCGATGCTTCGCATAATGCAATATCAGCAATAGCCGATTGCGATGAGGCAGCACGGGCAGGCGCGGGTATTGCGCTACATAACGATTATTTGTATATTGTGTGTGGCGAAACAAAACCTGGCGTAAGAAGCGAGGTTGTGACTGCAATTAAACTAAATAGATAAACTTAAATTTATATGAGATTCTTATTGTTAATTTTCACGGTGGCGCTCTTTGCCGCTTGTAAATCTCCCCAAGATAGGGAGCGAATATCCCTTAATGAGGGGTGGCAATTCATGTTGGTTGATTCGGCCGACATAAATCCCGCATTGGCTTATCCGGCAATTAAAAATTGGCTTCTTCCATCGGGAAATGACTTTATGATGAATGGCACAGCAGCTGCAAGGCCCGAGGGAAACCTTGATGGCGGCAAATTTGCATCATCAGCATATGAAGATAGCCAGTGGCGCACAGTGAATCTGCCTCACGACTGGGGTATTGAGGGGCCGTTTGTGCAGGAGTATGCCGGCGAAACAGCTAAGTTGCCATGGTTTGGCGTGGCGTGGTACCGCAAACATATTCAGGTGGATAGGCAGGATGAAGGCAAGCGATTCTACCTCGATGTGGATGGTGCAATGTCGTATGCAGCTGTGTGGTGCAACGGCGAGTTTGTTGGCGGATGGCCATACGGCTATGCCTCTTTCAGGGTTGACTTGACGCCATTCATCAAGGTAGGAAAAGATAATGTTGTTGCAATTAGATTGGATAATCCCGATAATTCGTCGCGCTGGTACCCCGGTGGCGGCATATACCGCAATGTGTGGCTGGTGAAAACCAGTCAGGTGCATGTGGGCCAGTGGGGAACCTTTGTAACTGCGACCGATATTACCGATAATTCGGCAACTGTGAATGTTGATGTAAACATTGAAAACCATAGCGGTAATAATGTTTCTGTTGATGTTGTTACTGATATCTATCTGCAGGATGTTGAGGGCAATATAAAAGGCGGTGTTATTGCATCATCAACAGGGAAAATTAGCCTTGCATCAGAAAAAAACAGTGTAAGCCAGAAGGTTACCATCGATAATCCGAAGTTGTGGGATATAGATGAGCCTAACATGTATCAGGCGGTGACTACCATTAATGAAGGAGGTCGTAAGGTTGACAGCTACACAACTCCATTCGGTATTAAAACATCGGAATTTACTGCAAATGATGGTTTTCATCTTAACGGGCGTCGCGTTAGGTTGCAGGGTGTGTGTATGCACCACGACCTTGGTGCGCTTGGTGCGGCATTTAACTATCGTGCCCAGGAGCGTCAGCTTGAAATACTTAAAGAGATGGGCGTAAATGCAATACGTACTGCTCACAATCCTCCTGCGCCAGAAGTGCTTGAATTGTGCGACAGGATGGGACTTTTGGTTATAGATGAGTTTGTTGATACATGGGCATCACCTAAGAAACCCAATGGTTATGCAGCTCTTTTCTATGATTGGCACGAGCAGGACATGAGGTCGTTTATGCGTCGCGATCGTAACCACCCATCGGTAATTGCCTGGAGCACAGGTAATGAAGTGGTGGAGCAGTGGAACGAAGAGGGACGACGAATTTCGCAGGAACTTACAAATATCGTTCATGAAGAGGATCCTTACCGCCCGTCAACTTTTGGGTCGGATAATCCTACAGCACCATTTAACGGACTTGAATATACTGCCGATGTGTTTGGATTCAACTATAAAACATATCTGTATGATAAGTTTAGTGAGGAGCGTCCTGAAATTCCTTTCTACGGAAGTGAAACAGCATCGTGCATAAGTACCCGTGGTGAGTATCTTTTCCCGGTGGGTGAGGATAAGAGTGGCGGAAAGATAGGTTTCCACATGAGTTCGTATGACCTTTATGCTCCCGGCTGGGCATCTAAGCCCGATGTGGAGTTTGAAGCGCAGGATAGGGCTAAGGCCGATGCCGGAGAGTTTGTGTGGACAGGTTTCGATTATCTTGGCGAGCCTACTCCGTTCACATTCGATATGACGGTGCTTACCAATTACCACAATCCGGCAGAGAAGGCTAAAGCTGAGGAGGAACTAAAGGCAATGGGTAAAATTACGGTTCCGTCGCGCAGCTCATATTTCGGCATTGTCGATTTGGCAGGATTCAAGAAGGATCGTTTCTATATTTATCAGGCACGTTGGCGTCCGGAACTGCCCATGGCACATATACTTCCGCACTGGAATTGGGAAGGTCGCGAAGGACAGGTAACACCGATACACGTTTATACATCGGGCGATGCTGCAGAGCTGTTCGTTAACGGTAAGTCGCACGGTATGAAAACCAGAGGCGAGTATGATTACCGACTTCGTTGGGATGATGTAAAATATGAGCCGGGCGAAGTGAAAGTGGTGGCATACCGCAATGGTGAAAAATGGGCAGAAGACATGGTTAAAACTGCCGGAGCTGCAACTCAATTGGAGGCGGTGGCAGATAGGCAGGTGATGAAGGCCGATGGCTACGACCTGATTTTTGTAACTGTTAGGGTTTTAGACGGTGATGGTAACTTTGTGCCTAAGGCTGATAATCTGGTGAGCTTTAGCGTTACTGGACCTGCAGATATTGTTGCCACCGATAATGGTGACCCAACAAGTCATGAGCTGTTCCAGAACAAGCATGTAAAAGCCTTCAATGGAATGTGCCTTGTAATACTGAAATCTAAAAAAGGACAAGCGGGCGATATACTCCTTAAAGCTTCTGCCGAAGGGATGGATGATGTGGCTGTGAAAGCAATGAGCAATTGACAATGAGTAATTAACAATTAGCAATTGCGTACTATTAGTTTATGGCACTGTTTCCTGAAGGAAAGCGGCAGTACCGAAGGCTATCGAAACGAGGAGTGGAGCGTGCAGCAAATAGACCTGAAGGTCATATTTTCATAACCTTGGGTCAGCGACCCAAGGTATAGCACTATAGAGACAGCTGAGGGTGTATGAAAAGTCAACGAACTATACGAAACAACGTTCGGCGTAGCCAATTAACACAAAGGATATTAAACTTTTAATTATAAGATATTAATTTTCAATGAAAAGCACTTGCGAAAAATCGTGTAATCCCGTCTAAGCGAGACTAGTATTGCGGATAAATTACTTATTGGTTCAAATTTCTAAACCACTAAAAGCACAAACGGCACGAAAAACGATATCTATTTCCCACTGAACTTGTCCCGTTTTGGTGAGACTACACAGGCAACGCAGATTTTTTTCTATCAGCTAAAAGCTATTGGCTATTAGCTACCAGCTATTTTCAAACAACACTAACAGTTCAACTCCCTTTGTTACCCTTCTGTTAAAACACTAACATTCGCCCCAATTTTAAACTTTGTTTTATATTTTGCTGATTTATAACAGGGTAAGGAAAATATTTTTATATTATGCATGGATAACACGCTTAATAATGCTACTTTTGAGGCATTATAAATGTTATATGCTTATATTTGTTGGCCTAAAAATCCAATTGTCATGATTTTTTTTCGCTACATAGTCTTATATGTAGAAATGTATGGATAAATGTTAAAAGCAGAGATGCTTTTTTGTGACTGTCTAACCGTGACTCTATCGTATTGCAATCGTATTTGCTGTATGAATCGAAATTGAAAAATACCAAACTCAATTAATAATTTATTTTCAAACAACAAGAGATGAGAAGATTTATTCTTACGTTCATCTCTCTTGTTCTTTGGGGAATCCAGCTATCTTTAGCCCAGAGCTTTGTGGTGAAGGGTAGTGTTATATCGGCCGATGATAAGGAGCCGTTTATTGGAGTTATCATTGTGCAAAAGGGTACTGTAAATGGTGTTGTTACCGATTTTGACGGTAAATAGGGCCTGCTGTTAAACTCACACCACCCGATAAGTATATATCGGGAGTGT
>CAZWOA010000055.1:14020-22644 GCA_964635545.1 uncultured Marinilabiliaceae bacterium | reverse complement strand
GAATGAATCGGTGCCTACATAACCTGTTGTAGGAGTATAAGTAAAAGATCCGTTGCTATTGAGTGCTAATGTTCCGTGCGAAACATTGGTTCCTATATGAGCTGTGAGTTCTGAAGGGGTGTTGTCCACATCGGTATCATTGGCAAGTACGCCTGGTGCAGCTATGGTTAGCGTACTGTTTTGATTCATCGAGTAGCTGTCGTTAACTGCTACCGGTGGTTGGTTGGGATTTACGGTAACCACAAAAGTTGTGGATATTGAGCCATCAGCATCGGTAACATTGACTTGCACGGTGAATGTGCCCGATTGGTTTGGATTTACGGTTATGTTGAGACTTCCGGTTGTGGCTGGTGATACGTAGTTTACTGCAATTGCTGCAATGTTATCACCCGATAATATTATTGCCGATACACTAACCTCTTGTCCTGCATCACCTCCATTGGTGATATTATTCAACTGAACGCTTAATGGAGCTGTATTGAAATTAGCGTCTAAATTTGTTATAGGGTCGATAGTTGGCAGGTTTTGGGCATTAATATTTACACCCAAAAACAACAGTATTACTATCGCAGTGAAGATATGGATTACTTGATTTTTCATAGAGAATAGTTTAACAGCTAAATTTACTGCATTAGCATTAGTAAGTAAATTGTATTTTGACCAACGTTTTATTTTTGGCTTTTAATAGTGGCTAATCTCCATTTTATTTCTCTGTTATATAAGAAACAATAATCTTTGCTGAATGTTTTAAAGTGTGTGGTTTACAGAATAATACTCTGTTTTAGGGTGAATGTGGAGACAATTTGTAGGAAAAAAGTGACGAAACAATTTGCAGATATAAAAAATATAGCTATTTTTGCACCGCTGATTTGATAGAACAACAGGTCAGTGATACTGCGGAAATAGCTCAGTTGGTAGAGCACAACCTTGCCAAGGTTGGGGTCGCGAGTTCGAGTCTCGTTTTCCGCTCAAAATTTTGCCTATGTAGCTCAGGGGTAGAGCACTTCCTTGGTAAGGAAGAGGTCAGGGGTTCAATTCCCCTCATCGGCTCAAAGAAAGCTTCTCTTTTAAGAGGAGCTTTTTTTGTTTAAACTTGCCAATGGAGGCACATACGAATAATTGAGCATAAATGAAATAGATAGATAAAATAAAAGTGTGGATTTTTATCATTATTTTTTTGCTAATGTTTCTTTGATATTCATTAATTTTATACTTTTCACCGCTGAAACCAATTTAGTGTTGTTGTTACAGTATCTATTGGTGGATGTAATTTACTAAATTTATAACTGTTTTAAAATCAGAAAATTAATACGCTATGGCAATAGTTGCAGAACCGACTCTGGATTTCGTGGTAGATAACCATGAGATGAATGTTATTGAAAACCGTTTTTCTTTGAAGAAAAGCGATTTTGTGGATGACGAGGATGAGGACTTCGATGATGAGGATCTGGACGAGGATTACGATGACGAAGATTTCGATGATGAAGATTTTGATGAAGACGAAGACTTTGATGATGAAGATTTCGACGAGGACGGATTCTCAATTGACGAAGACTTTGATTTCGATGATGATGATGATTTTGAAGACGGAATTTATGATGATGACGAATTCTAAATAATAAAATAAGGAGCTCTTTGGCTCCTTATTTTATTGTATTTAGTGTGTTTTTTACATTAGTTATCTGCTCCTTGATTCTCTTTTTCTCGCGAAGCAGAAACGATATTTCGTAAGCATCACGAATAGCCTCCTTATCAAATGTTTCGAGTACTATATAATGTCGTTGTTTACCTATAAACTCCGCTTTAAGTGGTTTTGTATAGTGTTGTGATATTAAATCGGCAATTCCATTGTCGGCATTGTTTTTATAGTTCACTATTTCCCAATAAACTCCATCATCATCAAAACTACGATTTCTTAGTCCATCTTCATCAATATTTTCCGATTCGGCACTTAACTCCTGATGATAAACTTTTATCCTGGTGTGGTGTATTCTTTGCGTTCCCACATATCTGCTCGAGATGTAAAAATCACCATCGGCATTGAGGTTTGCCATTAGAAAGGTTCTGTTGAATGAATTGTCAATCTTCTGGCGTTTATGCGTAAGAATTGGCACATAGCCCACTTCATTGCTCTCTTCAAAGTTTTTCAGTAGTGGCTCAAGCTCTTTCTCTTTAACGGTGAGCATGCTATCCAGAAATATTAGGTTAGCCTCCTGCTCGGTTCGAGTAATTGTTGCCAGTAAATCTTTTGAACGAACTGTGTACTCAATACTTTTGGGGTAAGTGTTTAAGATGCTGTCAAGTAGTAGTTTAGCTCGGTTGTACTCTTTCTGATTATACGATTGTATAGCATTATTGTATAGAGCTTCGGCCTTTTTACCTTTGTTGCACCCCATTGTAATAAGGGTAATTGAGAGTGTTAGAAGTATAAATCTCATTGTGTTAATTTTTTAGATTTATAAAGTTAGTAATAATTGTGGCTTGGTATGTTGTTTTTACTAGTATTTGTTGTAAATTTTATATTCTTAGTGAGTTGCATTCAATCGTTGTTTGGGCTAAAGCCTCCTTACTCTATCACGCATTACCATGGGCTGAAACCACGTTGTTATTAATAAAACGAGAAACGAAGTTCAACAAAGCTAAATCATAGAAATGATAATTACTAAAATATACAAAAAACCCGACTGATATTTTCAATCGGGTTCTAAATTTACTGTGTCAATTTGTTAGTTGCTCGATATTACTTGACCCGCTTCAGTATAGAGTTCTATAGGGCCGTCGAGCAGTACCGCTATCACTGTCATTGTTTTGTCGAGGGCATAGTCGGGCAAGTCGATGTATGCCACACCCGGAACGGCACTCCAGTACAGTTTGCCAAATACTTTATGCTGAAGGCGTGTGGCTCTATCCACTACCCAAATTCTATTGATGTTGTTCTTCAGCCCCTTAACTGTGAGTGGGCCGTTGGGTTTCCCTTCCACCATAAGGTAAAGGATGGTTTTATCGGCCGACAATCTGCTGTGACCTGCGTAGTGAACTGTGGATATGCCCGGTAGTGAGTTTCCTAAATCCTTGATGTGCTTCTCTTTCCACTCCTGATTTTTCATGAGGTCGGATAGCACTTTTTCTGTATCCATAGTTTTTTCGGTCACTTTCGGTTTATCCTTATATTTTACTGCAATTACAGTTATGTCTTTATCGGCACCGCCCATCGGCATTGTTATTGATAGAAGTCCGTTATTGTCAGTGGTATATTTTAGTTTGTGGTTTGTTCCTACAATTTCTATATCCTTAATCTTGCCTTCTACTCCTGTTAACGAAACCGAGGTAGGGTAGGTGTCGAGATATATGTATAGTGTTTTGCCGTCCTTGCTAAATGCTGTGGGATGTATGGTGTGGCCGGGAAGTAATCCGGCGCGGGTTGCATAAATTGCTTCCGCATGTTTTGATGTCCATCTTCCAAAGGATTTCAATATCTCTATCTGCTCGGCAGGTATTGTGCCATCTTCCTTAGGGCCAACGTCGAGCAACAGGTTGCCACCATTGGCTATGCAGTCAACAAAAGTGCGCAGCAGCTGGAATGATGATTTGTAATTCACGTCGGATGGCTGATAGCCCCATGAGTCGTTCATGGTGAGGCAAAGCTCCCAGTATTGGTTGGCAGGACGTGTTACCGGCACTCCTTGTTCGGGCGTGGCGTAGTCGCCATAAATGCCTAATCGGCTGTTAACTATGATGTTGGAGTTGTAATTATCCATCATTTGGCGTAGCTCTTTCGACTTCCACTCCTGGTCGTTATGCTCCCAATCGCCATCAAACCAGTATAAATCGGGGTTGTATCTTCCCGAGAGTTCCCTCATCTGTGTGAAGTAGAAGTCGGTAAATTTGTTCCATCGTGCAGCATCGTCCTTATATCGCACCGAATCGCGCAGGAATTCAGGGTAATCGGGGTACGACCAGTCGATAAGCGAGTAGTAAAGGCCGGCTTTCATGCCTTGGGCACGAATCGCCTTCATAAATGGGTCGATAATATCTTTTTTTGCAGGTGTATTATCTATGGTGTTGAAATGGTTGAAGTTACCCTTCCAGAGTGCTACACCATCGTGGTGCTTTGATGTTAGTACGGAATAGCGTGCACCGGCTTCTTTAAAAAGTTTAGCCCACTCTTCGGGGTTGTATTTCGATGCTGTGAAGGCCTCCATCTGTTGCATGTAGGTTTTGTGTGATGTGTATCCGTTGTGGAATGACCATGATTCGTCGATGCCGTTAACAGCATAAATGCCATAGTGCACGAATATGCCCAGTTTTGCATCCTGAAACCACTCCATACGTTTTGCTTTTTGTGCGGGAGTTTCCTGAGCTGTAGCACTTATGCCCGTTGCAATTATGAATATGGTTAGGGCGGCAACTCCGGCCCAGTTTCTAAACTTCACTCTATTCTTCATATTAAATTATTTGTATTTAATTGATTTTGTCTGTTTTACTCGATGCGATTTTTGAAACAGATGAGGTAGGTACTTGCAAAAATAACACTTTGTAACACAATTATCAATTGTATTGATAAACAATGAAAAAAAACTGAGCTTATTATTGACATTTGTGCAAATTATTTATAACTTAACGGTTTGTTATGAATTAAATTTTTGATTTTTATTTAAACTCTTAATCTTAAATACTATTATGGAAGAACAAGTTTATGCAATGCCTCGTATTGGTGACCCGGCACCAGAGTTTAAGGCTGTAACAACTCAGGGAGATATTAATTTCCCATCAGATTATAAGGGCAGTTGGGTAATCCTATTTAGTCACCCTGCCGACTTTACTCCGGTATGTACATCAGAATTTATGACTTTTGCATCTATGGAGAAACAGTTCAATGAGCTTAACTGTAAGCTTGTAGGGCTTTCTGTTGATGGACTATACAGCCATATTGCCTGGTTGCGCACCATCAAAGAGAAGATAGAGTACAAAGGTATGAAGGATGTGGAGGTTACCTTCCCGCTTATTGAAGATATCACCATGGAGGTGGCGTTAAAATATGGTATGATGCAGCCTGGAGAGTCGAATACAAAAGCTGTGAGAGCCGTGTTCTTTATCGACCCTAAAGGTATTATTCGTACTATTATTTACTATCCGCTAAGCATTGGTCGTAATTTTGATGAGCTTCTTCGTGTGGTTCAGGCGCTTAAGACTGCTGATGAGTTTAATATTGCCTGTCCTGCCGATTGGCGTCCGGGTGATGACGTGATTGTGCCTACTGCCGGATCGTGTGGCGTTGCCAAAGAGAGAATGGATGATAGTAAATTGAAATGCTACGATTGGTTCTTCTGCACTAAAGAACTTGATAAACAGAGTGTTTTAAGTAAAATTGTGAGGTAATTTTCATGTTGTGATGCGATTGTGGTTAGTGTAAATTTGGGATACTATTAATGTTAAACTAACCATCAATTTTCATCGTCATCTTTAAGTTAATCAAGTTTTATTGGTTGCAAATCTTAACCCTTCCCGGCTTTAATTATTAGAGTTGGGAGGGGTTTTGATATTCAGAAAAAAATTGTGCTCTTGCCAAATTTTGTTAACCTCTGGAAAGTTTAGGCTACATTGCGTTTAGTATCGCCGTTGTATAGCTCTATCACGGTTATTTCGGGGCGCATGCCTATGCGTGCAGGCAGTCCCAATACGCCAAGTCCTCTGTTTACGTAGAGATATTTATTTCCGTTCTCGTAAAGGCCCGACCAGTGTTTGAATTTGTATTTTGCAGGGCTCCACTCCATTCCTTTAAAGCTGAAGCCGAACTGCATTCCGTGTGTGTGCCCGGCCAACGAGAGGTCGAAACGGCCATTGTCAAGCACTTCGGCAGTCCAGTGGTCGGGGTCGTGCGTCATCAGAATAGAGAAAGGAGTATTATCGGGTATTTTTGATTCTGCTTTTGCCAGGTCGCCATATTGTGGAAATGGAGGCAAACCCCAATTCTCAACACCTGCCAATGCTATTGTTTCGCCTTGTTTGCGTAGTGTTACAGCACTGTTGCGTAGTAGCTTAAAGCCTAAACGCTCGTGTGCATCAACAATTCCTTGAAAATTGGCGTCGAACTCCTCCTGGTTTTTCCATTTTGAGTAGTGGCCATAATCGTGGTTGCCAAGAATAGAGTATTTGCCGGTTTTGGCTTTTAAGCGTCCGAATACTTTTTCCCATCCTTCAGTCTCTTGTGCAAAATTATTCACAAGGTCGCCTGTAAAGCATATGATATCAGGGTTTTGTGCGTTTATTATGTCTATGGCATTTTCAAGTTCGGCATAGTTGGTGTTGAAACTTCCGAGGTGAAGGTCGGATATTTGCACTATTTTAAGTCCGTCGAACTGCTTTGGCAGGTTGGGGAAATATAGTTTTTGAGTGCGGGTTTCAAAATTGAAACGTCCTTTACTCCAGCCCATCATTAGCGATACAAAAGGAGCCGAAGCCAGCACAATTCCCACCTGACTGGTGAATTTGCGGCGAGTCATAACCGGATATTTTCCTGCGTTCATACGGTCGGTCCAGTGGCGGCTGGCAGGAAGTTTCTTAACCAGCTTCACGGTGTTGGCCGATAGGTAATGCCATGTTGTATATATTGTTTTTGCACCATAAAGAATGGTGATGAAAAGCATAATGTTTTGAAACACAATGTAATCGTGCCACTCTGTGATGTGGGAGTTTGCTATGTAAAAGTAGGTTATCATCAACATGCTTAATGCCGATGTAACGATGTGTAGCATTTTAATGCTATTGGTTTTTTTGTTGTCCTTTTGAAGTATGCGGTATGTTAGCCAGTCGCACATTAGAAAAAATGCGGTGGAAAATATGTATGCTATTATTGTAAATCTCATCTCAACTAATATTTTAAATGATTTTAGTAATGCAATATCCTTACCACTTTTGATTTTTTAATGGTAAAGTAATGTTAATAAAGTTGTTCTATTTAATATTGTCTTTAAATCAGATACTTACGATGCTTATTTGTTATTCTCTACAATGTATTTAGAAAAAATGGCATGTATTATGCTGGTCAGTATTTAGTGCATAACGATTTTAATCGTAACAGATTGTTGAGTTTGTTTTGCTTTTGATGTGCTATTTCGTGAATGGGGTTTTAGGAGTTGATAACATGTGCAATATTAAGCAATTTTTAAGTGAGATTGGTTCTTCCGCCGGACGTTCGGCCTCTGTTATGCAAAAATGGCATGGCGAGGATAACTTCAGTAATGATTGTACTGATGATGGTGGTATCATTTTTAGTAAACTCACCGGAATTGATGCTTCAATGTTTCCCAATCCCTTTTTAATCACCAATTTCGATATTAATCTTATAGTTTCATCGCTTATAAATCTTTATGAGCAGTATGGATTGAATCCTTTGTTTCATCCAAATGTTAATGCCATTAATAAATATCTGCAACTTCAAGATGGTTGTAACTCTGTGGTTTACCCTGCTTTTGATGATACTGCCGATGTTGAATTTTGCGATTATAAAAAGCAATCATGCCCATATTCGTACACTTGTACGCTGGGATGTGAAAGCAGTATTTTTGCCCGGTTGATCGGTCAGTCCACTATCAGGTTTATCGCAACCTTATAATTGTTTTTTCTGATTTCCCCAATTATAAACAGGCTATTTTTCGCTATCTTCCGATTTGAATATCAACGAAATAGAGTTAACGCAATGACGGGTGTTTTTCTTTGTAAAACGCTCACCTATAAACACATGCCCTAAGTGTGCTTTACAGTTGGCGCATATTATTTCTGTTCTTCTTCCATCGGCATCTTTTACGCGTATCACCGCATTTTCAATCTCATCATCGAAGGATGGCCAGCCGCAGCCGGCGTCAAACTTATCGGTAGAGTGGTAAAGGGCTGCATCACACTTCTTGCAGTGGTAGGTTCCTTTCTGGTAAAAGTTGTTGTAGAGGCCGGTAAAAGGCCGTTCGGTCCCTTTGTTTTCAATCACCTGTTTTTCTTCAAGAGTTAACTCTCTGAATTTTTGGTTGTTTTTATTCTCTTGTGCTGTCATAGTATTAACGATTAGGATAATTCCTGCCAGGATGGTTAATATTTTATTGGTTGAACATGCCATGGCTGCTAATTTTACTATAAAACAATCAGTTCTAAGATAAGTTTATCAGATCCACCTCCGCCATCAATCTGTCTGTTTCCGTTAGTGCGACTACTATTTTTTGATAATGAAGTATATCTTCAAAAGTTAATGTGCGGTTTCGTCGGTCTTTAAGCCACTTTTGTGCAGGTTGATAACCGCCTATATAGAAATTCCACGCCGTTTCGGGTACGTTGTTAAAGTATTGATTATCATTGATGAATACTTTGTCATCTTCATATTTTATTTTATCTACCACATTATCACCATCCATAGGGTATTGCGTAATATATTTTTCTACAATCGGACTCTCTAATAAATGTATTTCACGTATTTGCTTGCCTAGTTCAACCAATTTCCAAAACGTTTCAGCGTCTTTGGGATATGGCACTCTAGGGAAATCTATTTTCAGAAATTCCTTATATTTTTCTCTGTAAGTTGGTGAATGAAGTACGGCATAGATGTAGTCTAAAAGGTCGATGGGTGCAAAGCTTCG
>CAZWOA010000055.1:0-13920 GCA_964635545.1 uncultured Marinilabiliaceae bacterium | reverse complement strand
TCAAAATTTTTATTAGTGAAAAAGAAATTAGGTTCTTCAGGTTTAAGTTCTGTCCATTCAATAGAGCTAATCGAATTTTCATCCAGAAAATCGTATTTATCTTCTCGTTTGCCGTAGAGGTCGAGGTGGAATATCTGTGTTAGTTTCTTAGCCATTGTTATTGTCTTTTCGTTGCATTTCAAAAAACAGTTTTTGCTGTTCTATCTCTCTAATTAGTTCTTCTTCGGTGGGCAAATAGTGTATGTATTTGCTTGAAAAAAGTTGCTTATTATCATTCAAAACCGAATATTTTGCCACAACGCTGTCTGTTTCGGTGCAAAGTAATAACCCAATAGTAGGGTTATCATCGGCTTGTCGTTTCAAGTCGTCATACATTCGGGCATTTTCATTGGATACTTTTAAAACTTGCTGAAAATGAGACCACGACAATTGTGCGGACAGTGTTCGCATAATTTCATATTCAGGAAAAGTGATATAAAACTGACGAATTTCCCAAATGGTTCTTTTACTAAATCCTTTTCCAAATTCGGCTGTTAGTTCTTCAGAAATTGTTTGAATAATTTGCTTGCCATAAGCGGCTCTATCTGTTCCGTGTTGCTCTTCTTCAACTATTAGTCTGCCGATATTCCAATAGGCTTCTACCATCGCCGAGTTGATAGCATAATATGCTTTTTGTCGGGCTTGGGCAAGAATGGTTTTAATTTCGAGTAGGTAGTTCATAGAGTTATCTTTTTTCATTTCAATAATTTCCTTTGTTCTACTTCTTGCAAAATAGTCATTTGTTGTATGGCAATTTGGTTTAATTTTATTAGTCGTTCTTGTTGAGTAACTTCATTCTTTTTAAACCCCTCATAAATGTGGGGGTTAAAATCGGGGTTATTCAACATTTCCCATAAACCGATGTATTCAATTGTGTTATAAGTTCTTAACCATAAACTGACGATTTGTGAAGGGTTTTCTTTATCCCGAGTTTTTGCAATATCCGTAAGAGAGATATAATCTTCCTGTTCCCTTTTAAATATGGTTATTTCCGTTTCTTTTACATTGATTTTTGCCATAATCTTATCATTTTAGGGGGTCGAATTCGGCCCCCTTGAAATTGTATTTCACTTCTTCTTCTTCTTTACAAAAATATTGATGCTTACACCCTGCATAATATCAAATACGTTTTGATCGACACTTCCATCAGGTGCTGTCTCTTTCTTTTTGGCATTCCCATGCAGGTCTAAAATATAGATTTTATCGAAAGTTTTCAATAACTCATGACGCATCTTTCTGTGTATCAAGCCATCAATAAAACTATTGTTTGAAATGTATGCCAAAATCCCTTCTCCGGTTTTTTCAATTAAATGCTGTCCGTACCGCATGAATTTAATATAATCGTCAGATAATGGTTGTATATTTCTCTCATTTAAATCCTTTTTGTAATCGCCTGTTAAACTTTCTATCCATTCGCCTTTGTTTGAGCTGCTTACACTATAAGGTGGATTACCTATTACACACATTACCGGAGTGTCTCGTTTTATTCGGTTTGCTTCGTTTGCTTCGGTGCTAAGCCAGTTGGCAAACAGGGTTCCGGTATCGGGGTGATGAGCTTCTAAGCTGTTGGTGAGATACACCCTTAATCGTTGATTTCCTGTAGGTTTGTATCCTGTTTCTGTAAGTAGCAAATCCAGTTTGAGGTGTGCCATTGCATAGCTAGCCATCAATAACTCAAAACCATTCAAGCGCGGGAGTAGATGGTTTTCAACATAATTGCTCCATATTCCTTGCTGGCCTTCAAATTTTTTGTGCACATGTTTTATAACCTCAGCTAAGAAAGTTCCGGTACCGGTTGCAACATCAAGTATTTGAACCTTATGTATCTCTTGTTCAATCTTTTTTCCTTGTGCGTCTATTTTAATTTTTGTTTTGCTGGTATCGGCCAATCCCATTGGTAGATTAAATTCAGTTTTCAGAATTTCATCAACAGCCCTTACTATAAAACCCACTACAGGCTGAGGTGTGTACCATACGCCTCGTGCTTTTCGAAGCTTTGCATCGTAGGCACTAAGGAACGTTTCGTAAAAGTGGATGATAGGATCCTCCATTTTAGTTGCCTTGCCATAGTTTTTTAATAGCTCGTTAACATTGCAGGCTAAAAATATGTCCGCAAGGCTGTCAACAATCCATCTTATGCGGTCGTCAATATCGGGTCCGGCAATGTAGCTAAATAGTTTTCGTAAAAAAGGATTTGATTTGGGGATTAATTCTGCTGCCTCTTGTCTGCTAAAATTATCTAATGTTGGGTCGTGTAGCCGTGCAGCAAACATTCCATAAGCAATTGTTTGTGCATACACATCG
This sequence comes from uncultured Marinilabiliaceae bacterium, assembly GCA_964635545.1. GTDB lineage: Bacteria > Bacteroidota > Bacteroidia > Bacteroidales > Marinilabiliaceae > JAGPIS01. The sequence continues at coordinate 11,577 of CAZWOA010000055.1, read as the reverse complement.
GCAAAACCTTTTGGAGTAATATCATGTATCAGTATCTGCCTGAAAGCCTCCATCTGGTCTTTAAGTGTACTGTTTTCGCTGTTGTCTTCATCGCTATTAAGTGCTTTTTCAATAACATCGGATAGGAGACGAGCTTTACCTGCCATCATTTCGGCAAGTTTTTTACTGCTTTTGATGGTTTGCCCTAAATGGGTACAGAAATCCTTTATCAGGTTTTGGAACTGTTCAAAGTTCTCGGTTATAGGTTTAATTCCGTTGCTATTAACTTCAGCAATAGCAATTTTAGTTATAAATTCACCATCTCGGTAGAGGTGAAAATCAATATAATCAGTAAATATGATATTATTCAGCGATGCTTTGTATCGGTCGAATTGCTCTTTATTACCTGTCTTTTTCGCTCCTGCAAGATCTTTATCGCCAATATCTTTAGCTTCGATAAATCCAACGGGAATCTCGATATTTCGGGACGAGTTATCTTTTTTTGTCAATATATAATCGGGCGCACCACAACTCTGTCGTTTGGGCTCGTTGGTAGCTCTTATTTCAGGAACTAAGCTTTCTAAAAGTTGTTGTAAATCACCTCTGAATGTATGTTCAGTGGCGTTTCCTAATAAGTATCTTTTGTTAATATTGTCGATATATTGTTCTATAGTCATCGGTATAGTTGTCAAGTTATAGAGCTCTAAGTTATGTAAAAAAAATATACTTTTATGTTCTATAACACAAGTTTAGAAGTTATATTGATATCTATAAAATGATTATAAATTAACGAACTCTTGTATTGATAAGGGTTGTAAACCATATTTTAATTTTTTTATTCAAGTTAAGGCAATAAGTAAATACTTGAAAAAAGATAGGTTAATTTCAGCCTTTTTTTATATTTGTATTTTGCATTTAACGAATATTCACCTAAAATATAAAAAATGGGACTAAAAATTATTGTACTTGCCAAGCAGGTTCCCGACACTCGTAACGTGGGTAAAGATGCAATGAAGGCCGACGGAACGGTGAACCGCGCCGCGTTGCCTGCCATTTTCAACCCCGAGGACTTGAACGCTCTTGAGCAAGCACTTCGATTAAAAGACAGATACCCCGGTTCTACAATTACTTTGTTGACCATGGGACCCGGACGTGCAGCCGATATTATTCGTGAAGGATTTTTCCGTGGTGCTGATGCAGGTTATCTGCTTACCGACCGTGCTTTTGCCGGTTCCGATACTTTGGCTACGTCATACGCACTTGCGTGTGCCATCAGAAAAATTAAAGATTACGATATTATAATTGCCGGTCGTCAAGCTATCGACGGCGATACGGCTCAAGTAGGACCTCAGGTGGCCGAGAAACTAGATCTTCCTCAGATTACCTATGCCGAGGAAATTTTTAGTGCCGAGAAGAAGAAAATTGTTATCAAGCGCAGGCTTGAGCGTGGTGTAGAGACTGTGGAAGCTCCAATGCCATGTCTTCTTACCGTCAATGCCAGTGCTCCTGATTGCCGCCCTAGAAACGCAAAACTCGTGATGAAATATAAGCACGCCAAAACAATTACCGAAAGACAAAGCGAGGCAGCCGATTATATCGACCCCACCAGCACCCGACCATACCTTAATATTGTGGAGTGGAGTGTTAACGATATCGAAACCGATACAAAATGGCTTGGTCTTGGCGGTTCGCCCACAAAGGTGAAAAAGATTGAAAACGTTGTTTTCCAAGCCAAAGAGTCGAAAAAACTTACTTCGGCCGACCATGAGATTGAGGATTTGATGATTGAACTTATTCAAAATCATACAATCGGTTAATTGGGATTAATCGTAGGATGTATAATCACAACAATTTGAAACACACTATGAATAATATATTTGTAATATGCGAGCTTGAAGAAGGCAAAGTTGCCGAAGTCAGCTTGGAGTTAATGACAAAGGCACGCTCGCTTGCCAATCAGCTTAACTGTAAGCTTGAGGCACTTGTGCTTGGAAGTAAAATTAAAGGCATTGAAAATCAATTGTTTCCATATGGTGCCGATGTGGTGCATATTGGCGATAGTGCTAAGTTGGAGCCCTATACAACCCTTGCCCACACATCAATTATTATCGACCTGTTTAAAAAGGAACAACCTCAAATAGCACTACTAGGTGCCACCACACAAGGTCGTGACCTGGGACCACGGGTTTCTTCGGCACTATTTAGCGGATTGACAGCTGACTGTACAGCATTGGAGATTGGCGACCACGAAGAGAAGAGGGAAAATAAAAAGTATGAGAATCTTCTTTATCAGATTCGTCCTGCCTTTGGTGGAAATATTGTTGCAACCATCATCAACCCCGAGTGCCGCCCGCAGATGGCTACAGTGCGCGAAGGTGTTATGAAGAAAGAGATTTTCAATAAAGACCATAAGGGTGAAGTTAAGGTGATTGACGTAGATTCATTACTTAAACCCGAACATCTTGTGGTTAAGGTTATTGAACGTCATATGGAGAAATCAAAAATAAATATTAAAAACTCGTCAATCATCATTGCCGGTGGTTATGGTATGGGATCGAAAGAGAATTTTAATGTTTTGCATGAGCTTGCCGAAACCATTGGTGGTGAGGTTGGTGCATCCCGCGCTGCCGTTGATGCCGGTTTTGCCGAGCATAGCCGTCAGATTGGTCAGACAGGTGTTACTGTGCGCCCCAAACTATATATAGCATGCGGTATCTCGGGGCAGATTCAGCACACGGCAGGTATGGAGGAGAGCAGCATGGTGATTGCTATCAATAATGATGCAAATGCGCCTATCAATAAGCTGGCCGACTATGTTATCACCGGTGATGTGATGGAGATTATCCCCAAAATGATAAAATATTATAAGAAAAACAGCAAGTAACAATTTGCGATTGTTGAATAATCAAACCAGAAGATAATGGCTAATTTTTTCACAGATAATCCGGACCTGAGGTTTCACCTCACTCATCCGCTAATGCAGAAGATTGTTGCCCTGAAAGAGCGCAACTTCGCCGATAAAGATAAGTTTGACTATGCACCGCTCGATTTTGAAGATGCTATGGACAGCTACGATAAAGTGCTGGAAATAGTTGGTGAAATTTGCGGTGATATTATTGCCCCCAATGCCGAGAGTGTTGACCATGAGGGGCCGTCGATAGTTGATAATGAGGTAGTTTATGCCAAGGGAACTCAGCAAAACCTTCAAGCACTGGTGGATGCCGGACTGATGGGCATAACTTTGCCGCGTAAATATGCGGGGCTTAACTTCCCCATAGTGCCCTATACCATGGCGGCCGATATCGTGTCGCGTGCCGATGCCGGATTCGTTAATATTTGGGGACTACAGGATTGTGCCGAGACAATTAATGAGTTTGCCGATCAGGATCAGAAAGACCGTTTCCTGCCCCGTATTGCAGGTGGTGAAACTGCCGCAATGGACTTAACGGAGCCCGATGCCGGATCAGACCTTCAGGCGGTGCAGCTAAAAGCTACATACAGCGAGAAGGACGGTAACTGGTATCTCAATGGTGTTAAGCGTTTTATCACCAATGGTGATGCACACGTTTCGCTGGTGCTTGCCCGCTCGGAAGAGGGAACAAGCGATGGCCGCGGATTGAGTATGTTCATCTACGATCGTAACCATAAGGCAGTTACCATTCGTAGGCTTGAGAATAAAATGGGTATCAAAGGTTCGCCTACTGCCGAGCTGGTGTTTAAAGATGCGCCTGCCGAACTTGTGGGAAGCCGTAAAATGGGGCTTATCAAATATGTGATGGCTCTTATGAATGGTGCCCGCCTGGGTATTGGAGCGCAGAGTGTGGGAGTGAGCGAAGCGGCTTACCGTGAGGCACTTGCCTATGCACATGAGCGTGAACAGTTTGGCAAGAGTATCATTAAATTCCCTGCTGTGTATGAAATGCTTGCAGTGATGAAGGCCAAGCTGGATGCTTCGCGCACACTTCTTTATGAGACTGCCCGCTACGTTGATATGTATAAAACCTATGCTCACATTAGTGAAGAGCGCAAACTTGAAGCTAATGAGCGTGATGAGATGAAGCGTTATCAGAAATTGGCCGACTTCTTTACTCCGCTATTGAAGGGTATGGCCAGTGAATACTGTAACCAGCTTGCTTATGATGCAATACAGATTCACGGTGGATCGGGCTTCATGAAGGATTATCCGGTTGAGCGTATTTACCGCGATGCCCGTATTACATCAATTTACGAAGGAACTACCCAGCTTCAGGTGGTGGCTGCCATTCGTGGTGTTACCACAGGTGGATATCTTGATAGGATTCGTGAGTTTGAGCAATTGGAACTTAGTCCGGAGTTACATGGTTACCGCCGCACACTTATAGCTATGACTGATGAGTATGAGCGTGCAGTGAAAGCTGTTGTTGACGTTAAGGAGAATGAGTATCTTGACTTCCATGCCCGTCGTATGGTTGAGATGGCCGGAAATATAGTGATGGGATATCTGCTGCTGCATGATACCCAGCGTGATGAGAGATATCGTACATCAACCGACATCTTCATTAAACGAGGTAAGGCCGATAACCACTCAAAAGCATCGTTTATTTTTAATTCACATATTGATGATTTAGGCTTCTATAAACCTGAGTTGTAAATAGTTGATTTAATGAGATTTAAAAGGCTGTCCATTAGGATGGCCTTTTTTAGTAGCTTTAACTATGCTCTGCACCTTGTTTCTTTGTGAATTAAGCGGTATAGACTATCGTAAGGTGTTATCCTGCAACTTTTTCATTTTCCAGTTTACGGGCAAAGTGCTTCAATCCATCAAGTATTCTGTCGGCAGTTTCCTTGCGAGGTGTTTTGTAACCGTTGGCATACTGCCATAGTTGCTTTTGATTAATGCCGGTGAGATGCTCCATGGCAGGAAACGATATAAACCTGCTGTAGTGCTTTACAAGCCCGGTGATGTCAAAAATCAAATCGAGTTGGGGAGTGTCTTTCAATATGTCGGGGGCGTTTTCGTTATACTCAAGGTATAGGATTATTGCTTCCTTGATATTATTTTTCAATTCTTCTAAAGTGGTGCCTACACCGTAAATACCGGGTACGTCTTTGACCCATGCCCCATAGGAGTCTTTGCCTCCTGAAACTATTATTTTTAAGGTTTTCATTTTTGCTTATTGATTGAAGTTCAGTAAATCTGTCAAAATATTTAAAGGAATTATGAAAGTTTCATGTCCTTTACAATTTTTAACCGCAATGGTTCCGGTATCTCTTTAGAACCGTGGTCGGGAACTGGATAGCAAACTCCATCTTTTTCGTAAATAATATGACTACCTTTTTGCCTAATTGTACTCCAGCCTTGTCTTTTTATCAATCGATGAAATTGGCTATATTTTATAAGGTAGATTTTAGTATCAATCAAGCAAATATAGTATATAAATATATACTATGCAATTGTGATTGTAACTATTTATGATATTGTTATTATTGGTGATTCATTGGGTTGTTGTAGAGTTTTTGGCTAAAGCCTTACCCTACCTAGCTTAAAAAAACCACGGGCTGAAGCCACGTGGTTACTAAGAGTGTCATTTGGTTAAAGGTTGCGATTTTACTTGTTGGGCATCGGCATTTAAGCAAAAAAGCCCGCTTTAAGCGAGCTTTTTTGTTGTATGTGTGAAGTTTTTTAATTCTTCAAGTTTTCATCTAAGAACTTGGCGAACTCACGATGCCACAATATGCCGTTTTGAGCACGTAGCACCCAGTGGTTTTCCTCGGGGAAGAATAGGAATCGTGCAGGTATGCCTCTCATAATTGCAGTGTTGAATGCACCCATGCCTTGTGTGTAAGGAATTCTGAAGTCCTGCTCACCATGGATAACAAGTATTGGCGTATCCCAATTCTTCACAAATTTATGGGGTGAATTGGCGAAGCTGCGCATTGCCACCTGGTTGTCGGTGTCCCAGTAATTGCCTTTTAAATCCCAGTTAACAAAGAACATCTCTTCGGTGGTTGAGTACATCTGCTCGAAGTTGAATATTCCGCAGTGCGATATAAATGCTTTGAATCGTTTGTTGTGGTTGCCTGCAAGCCAATATACCGAGAATCCGCCGTAGCTGGCTCCTATAGCTCCCAAATGGTCTTTATCTACAAATGGCTCCTGTGCCACAGCGTCGATTGCTGCAAGGTAGTCCTTCATGTTCTGTCCGCCATAATCGCCGCTTATCTGCTCATTCCACTCCTGGCCGAATCCCGGTACGCCTCTGCGGTTGGGCGCTACGATAATATAGTCGTTGGCTGCCATCATCTGGAAGTTCCAGCGAAGGCTCCAGAACTGGCTAACGGTGCTTTGAGGGCCGCCCTGGCAGTAGAGTAGGGTGGGGTATTTTTTATTTGCATCAAAATGAGGAGGATAGATAACCCAAACGAGCATCTCTTTGTTGTCGGTGGTCTTTATCCAACGCTCTTCTACATTGCCAAATTCAAGTTTGGCGAGGCTCTTTTCGTTGATGTTTGTTAGGTTGATGCTTTCGCCGGTAGCCTTATCCACAGAGTAGATGTCGCCGGGGTGGCTCATGCTTACACGGGTAGCAACAAGTTTATCGCCGGCGTTGGTTATCGATGTGTAGTCGTATTTACCGTTGGTTATTTTGATAAACTCATTAGTGTCAATGTCATATCTGTAAATCTGCTCTGTACCCTTATCGTTGGATGTAAACCATATATTTTTGCCATCGGTGTCGTACCATGGGTTTTGCACATCGCGGTCAAACGATTCAGACAGGCAGTTAATCTCGCGGGTAGCCATATTCATCATCATCAGTTCTCGTTGATCGGCCTCATAACCGTTGCGTGGCTGGCTCTCCCAGATAAGTGTTTCACCATCGGGCGAAAATGATGGATTCATATCATAGCCCATCTTGCCTTCTGATAGGTTGATGGTTGATTTGCTGCTTAGGTCGTAGAGGTATAAATCGCTGTTGGTGCTGAATGCAGCCTCTTTGCCATTGAGTTTTTTCGAAGTATAAACGATTGCTGATGATTGTTTATTCCAGCAAATTTGCTCCACGCCGCCAAATGGCTGAAGTGGTGAGTCGTAACGCTCGCCCTCCATAATGTCTGTCAGCCCGGAGGTAAGTTTGCCTTCGCTGTATGATGCTACGAAAATATGGTTGTATGAATAGTCCGCCCAATGATCCCAATGGCGGTACATAAGGTCGTTTTCAATGCGTGCATTAGCTTTTGGCAGGTCAGGGTGGAGTTCATTAACTGTTTTATCCATCTTTATGCGGCGCACCACAAGTAGTTTCGACATATCGGGGGAGTAAAGATAGGTTTCTATACCGCCTTCGATAGAGGTTACTTGTTTAACGTTGCTTCCATCACCATTCATCTCATATAGCTGTACCTCACCACTTTTGGCCGATAGGAAAGTGATTTTTTTACCGTCGGGAGTCCAGTTTATTTCAAACTCATTTTCGGGAGTTGAAGTTAGTTGGGTAATCTTACCGCCTTCCACCGGCATTGAGCATATATCGGCATAGCCGCGGTCATCCTCAATATTGGTATTGGTAGCCACAAAAATCATGGTTTTATTGTCGGGCGACACTTTCATCTGTCCAACTCGGGTGAACGACCACAATATTTCGGGCGTTAATCTGTCACCTGTAATTTGTATTTCACGAGGTGTGAATTCGGTTGCACCTCCCGTTGGCTTTGGGCTGCACGATGCCAGCAGCACTACGGCCATAAGTAATAGAGCTATTCTCATGTTATGAATAAGTTATAGTTTCAAAGTACAAATTTAACCAAACATATTGATGGGAAAAATGATATAGATAAGGAATTGATTACTTTTGCATTGATGCAGCGTAAAATTTTACATATCGACATGGATGCTTTTTATGCCTCCATTGAGCAGCGCGACCATCCCGAGTGGCGGGGAAAGCCATTGGTAGTGGGGCGTGCCGAGGAGCGTGGCGTTGTGGCTGCTGCCAGTTATGAGGCTCGTAAATTTGGTGTGTTTTCTGCTATGCCGTCTGTGGTTGCTAAGCGTAAGTGCCCCGATTTAATTTTTGCCCCTGCACGGTTTGATGTCTATCATGAAGTATCACATCAGATACGTGATATTTTTTTTGAATATACCGATTTGGTTGAGCCACTCTCGCTCGATGAGGCCTACCTTGATGTTACCGAGAATAAAAAGGGCATAGCAACTGCCATTGAGGTAGCTGTTGAAATTAAGCGTAAGATATTTGAAATGACCGGGTTAACTGCATCTGCAGGTGTGAGCGTGAATAAATTTATGGCGAAAATTGCCAGTGATCAGCGTAAACCCAACGGTATTTTCGTTATCAAGCCCAGGCACGTCATTCCGTTTATTATGGAGCTTCCCATCGAGAAGTTTTATGGCGTGGGTGCAAAGACTGCCGAGAAGATGCATTCTCTCAATATATTTAAGGGGGCCGATCTTGCTGCAATGGAGCTTTATGAGCTTCGTCACTACTTTGGAAAAGCAGGCAGGTTTTTTTATGACATTGTTAGGGGGATAGATAACCGTCCGGTGGAATCTTTTAGGGAGTCGAAATCCATTGGCACAGAGAATACTTATGAGACCGACTTGGTGGCAAGGCATGATGTGGTGGCCGGTTGTTTAGAGCAGGCCGATGAGCTGTGGAGCCGTTTTAAAGATAGTGGTTATGAGCCCCGTACACTCACACTGAAGGTTAAATTCAATAATTTTGAACAGATAACGAGGTCGCGCACTCCGGGTTTTATAATTAATAGTTACGACCGTTTGGTGGCTGTGCTTGAAGATATCATTGCTGATGCAGTTTTCCCTCTTCCGGTGCGGCTGTTGGGAGTTACGTTATCAAACTTCGGGAGTGAACAGATTCAAGATGCTGTACAGTTGAAAATTGAGTTTCCGGAGGATGAAGAGATGAAAAAACCCGGCATTTACCGGGTTGATTAATGGATTTAGAGATTGTTAAGATCCTCAGAAAGAGAAACATACTTTTCCATCATCTCTTTGCGTAGTTTTTTGTAATAATCTTTCACCATTTTAGGGTTGTCCTTTGCATCGGGGTGGTTGGCTTTTGCAAGGAGCTGATTTTGAAAATCAACACTCTTCACAACAACTTCAGCCAATTTATCCTGATCTACATTATCGAAAAATGCTTGCTTAAGATAGCTATTGGTAAACAGGTCGTTAGCTAAAAACCTAATATCCTTTTTTAAAGATCTTCTACTTGCCATAGGTCTAATGTTTATTGATTTTGAGTTTATAAAACTGATATAAATATGCGAAAAGTTTTACACTTTTCACAATTAATCTTCTATTGAATTAGTTGATTCATCCTTTTTGATGAATTTTGCCGACTCGGCCGGTAGCTTAATTGTATAAGTTCTTTTGAGTCTGTTGGTTAGTTTGTTATCCCTCAACCATGGATTTAGATCCTTAAGAACTTTGTAGCTTGTGCCGTGGTCGATTGCAAAATCGGCAATGTTGGCTATCGATTCATTTGTTACGTAGTCAACAGTATTGAGAGGTGCATATTTACTGCTGTCGGCCACATAAAAACCATAGTCTGCAGGATTGTTTAGTATTGTCTTCACCGCAAGTATTCGATATACGTATCTGCCGGTCTCCTCACCAAACAGGAGGTCGTAATACGACTCCATCTTCTGCTTGTCCGATTGCCGTTGAATACCTCTGAAACCTGCATTGTAACTTGCAGCTGCTGTGGTCCAACTCTCGTATCTCTCATATGCCTTTTTTAGATATTTACAGGCTGCATGTGTACTTTTTTCAAGATGATACCGTTCATCAACCTCCTCATTTACTTCAAGGCCAAGCTCAACGCCCGTTTTAGATAATATTTGCCAAAAACCTGCAGCACCGGCCGGTGAAATAGCTCGTGGCGTAAGGCTGCTTTCGATGGTACACAGATATTTAAAATCGTCGGGCACACCATTTTCTTTCAGAATAGGTTCTATTATTGGATAATATCTGTTTGCACGTTTAATGAATAGTATTGTTTGCGAATGGAAGAATGTGTTTACAAGTAGTTCCCTATCAAGATATTCATGCACATATTCTCTGTCTAGTGGTACCTCTTCACCACAGAAATCTAAGGATGAAGGCACCGGCACGCATGAGTTCATCGGCAGAGTGATTGTGTTTTCGCACTCCTTTTTTTCTGAAACTGTTGATGCCGTAAAAATATTGATGATTAATGATGTTGCAATAATTGCAGATGAAATGGATAGTACTTTTACAAAAAATCTGTCCCTAAAAAATCTTCCCATAATTATTTGTAATTTCAGATGCAAATATACTTTATATTAGAATAGTTTCCAATAAAAAGAGTAGCCTATAAAAAGACTACTCTTTTCAAGATTTTCCCATCTGGTTAGGTAAGAAAAAGAGACTTTTCCTACATGAATTGTCAAAAATAGTAAAATATTTCAAATGTTTGCAAAAATACTAAGGAATGTTTGGTTTTTTATCAATACTTTTTGAATTCTGTAGCGGCCTCAGTCACTATTTTTTTCATCGCATCATACTGCTCTTCCATGCTTGTAAGCAATTTGTACTGGGCTCGTGTGCGGATGAGATTATGCTCTTTATCTTTTGTTTTATAGTATTTATCGCCATCAATATAATCCATCAGGAAGCGAAGCACCTGCTCATAGGTTATGTAGCGCGCCGAGAATGCAAGATATTCAAGTTCCGATTTTGTTAAAAAACTTGCTGCTTCCGAAAGGTAACCTCGTGTAAACCCTTTGAAAATATCTATATTCATCGATACATTTGCCAGGTTTGTATCATCTTCAAGGCCTGTGTTGGTGTACGATCGCATTGCATCGCCATAGTCGTTGAGGCAGGTGCTGCTAAGTACAGTATCCAGGTCGATAACGCATAGTACGTCGCCTTTTTTATCAAATAGTATGTTGTTAATCTTTGTGTCATTGTGAGTTACTCGTGTTGGAATTTCTCCTTTTTCCACCAGTTCCCAAAATGCGAGCATCTCTTTACGGCGCGACTCCACCCATTCAATCTCTGTAGCCACAGAAGCTTTTCTGCCTACAGGGTCTTTTGCCAAGGTATCATCCCACTGCTTAAAGCGGTAACGAATATTATGGAAACCGGGTAAGATGTCGGTGAGCGGCTCGTGAAAATCGGCCAGCATTGCCTGGAATAGTCCTATACCTTTGCCGCCTTTATAGGCCAGTTCGGCATCGGAAGCACGTTGATATGCTATTGTATCTTTAATAAATATACAAACCGCCCAGTATTGTCCTTCTGAATCAAGATGGTACAGTTTGCCGTCGTTGGCAGGTATCACCGTAAGTGCCTCGCGTAAGGGGTCACCGCCTTTGGCCTCTATTTTTCTCTTTAGGTGTGTGGTTACTTTTTGTATGTTATCCATCATCGCAGGTACATCGGTAAATATCGATGAGTTTTTGCGTTGAAGGAGATAGTCAGGTGTGTCACCTGCTGTTTTTACAATAAATGTATCGTTAATAAAGCCTTCGCCCAGCTGTGCAACACTTTCAACTTTGCCTTCAATTTTAAACTGGGATGCAATTTGTTTCAGATCCTGATTCATTTGTTTT
>CAZWOA010000054.1:4971-22836 GCA_964635545.1 uncultured Marinilabiliaceae bacterium | reverse complement strand
TTAATATGCAAATAAGCCAGAAAAATTTGCTTTTTTATGAAAATAAAGGCTTAATCATAGCTATCATTATGGGCTCTATCATCCCCTTCCCCTCGCTTGCAGCAAGCCGCCCCGGCGGCTATTCTTTCGCTATTCAACTCTTGAACCCTTTAACTCTTGAACTCCCTCTGCCCCTCGCTTGCAACGAGCGGGCTGTTGGAATGGCATTTGCAATGCCTATAAATGTTCCTACTTCAGCAGCCCCAGCGGCAACTCTTTGACCATATTTTAACTATTGAACTCTTTAACTCTTCACCCCTCCCTCTCGCTACTCTCGAAACTCTCGATAACTATTGAACTCTTTAACTCTTCACCCCTCCCTCTCGCTACTCTCGAAACTCTCGCCCCTTTCGCTACTCTCGAAACTTTTATGTCTCTTCAACTTTTGAACACTTTAACTATTGAACTCTTTAAACTATTCAACTTCTCAAAACCCATCAATCCTCGATACCGAATGCACTCCTTTTATGGCTTTTATCTTCTTCATGAGTGATGAAAGCACATCCACATTATTCACTGTTACAGACACATCACCCTCAAAGAAGCTCTCTTTTGAGTTTACCGTAACCGAGCGCATCTTTACGTTTGTCTCTTTGCTTATAACCTGCGATATGTTGGTTACAATACCAATATCATCCTCGCCTATCACCCTAAATGTGGCCTGGTAACTGCCTGCCGTGCCGCCCGTCCATTGTGCCTTCACTATGCGGTAGCCAAACCGGCTGTGCATCTCGGGTGCATTAGGACACTGCTCGCGGTGGATTTTTATGCCGCCTGCAGCCGATATAAACCCGAAAATGGCATCTCCAAATATGGGACTGCAGCATTTCGCAAGTCTATAATCAACATTGGTAAGATCCTTATCAATCATCAGTACATCGTTACCGGTGTAGGTACTATCGGGAGTAGATGTCACAAAATTCTCGGCCGAGCTGGAGCGCTGCTGGTCTAATGACTCCTGCTCCTTACGCGACTGCATTGCTATGAAATCCTTAACCTGCGATACGCCCAGCTTTTCATTACCAACATCGCATAAAAAGTCGTGAACATTTTTATATCCAAACCCCTTAACTAATTGATGAAGTAACTGGTCGGTAAGTTCTAATTTCCAGTTTTTTAACCTTCGCACCAATAACTCACGTCCTATCTCCGACTGCTTATACTGTATCTCTTTAAGTGCCTGTTTTAGCTTCGTTTTGGCTTTTGAAGTTACCACAATATTGAGCCAATCCTGCTTGGGTTGCTGATGATTGGCGGTTTGTATCTCTATCTGGTCGCCATTGCGCAGCACATACTTTATTGGCACATTGCGTTGGTTAACTTTGGCTCCAATACATTTTTTACCCACTTCGGTATGCACATCAAAAGCAAAATCGAGCACGGTGGCTCCTTTACGAAGCCGCTTTAAATCGCCTCTTGGGGTGAATATAAACACCTCTTCATCATAAAGATTGAGCCTAAAGTCATCGATGAACTCAACCGAGTTATGTTCCGGATTATCAAGTACTTCACGAATGTTTTTCAGCCACTCATCCATGCCTTGTTCGCTCCTCACTCCTTTATATTTCCAGTGAGCGGCAAATCCTTTTTCGGCCACTTCATCCATCCTGCGGGTGCGTATCTGCACCTCTACCCATTTATCTTCAGGGCCAAACACGGTGGTGTGAAGCGACTCATATCCGTTGCTCTTGGGCACTGAAAGCCAGTCGCGAAGCCTGCTGGGATTGGGTTGATACTTATCGGTAACTAGCGAATATACTCGCCAGCACTCGGCTTTCTCCTGCTCGAGAGGACAATCCAATATAATGCGTATTGCAAAAAGGTCGTAAACCTGTTCAAACTCCACATTCGATTTTTTTATCTTGTTGTAGATGGAGTGAATAGTTTTTGTGCGCCCTTTAATCTCAAAGTTAAAGCCTTGTTTTTCAAGTGTTTCCTTGAGTGGGTCGATAAACTCTTTTATATACTTGTCGCGTGCCCGCTTGGTTTCATTCAGTTTGCGTGCTATATTGGAATACATCTCGCGATTGGTGAATTTCATCACCAAATCTTCCATCTCCGATTTTATGGCATAAAGTCCCATCCGGTGAGCCATTGGCGCATAGAGGTAACCCACTTCGGCACTGATGCTCTGGCGTGCATCTATATCGAACGACGACAATTTACGCATCGTGTTAAGCCTGTCGGCAATGATTATCAGGATAACCCTTAAGTCCTGTGCCAGAGTCATTAACAGCTTGCGGAAGTTCTCATTCTGCACTGCATTCGATTTGTGGTATAACTCGGCGACTTTACGAAGACCTTCGGTAATTGTGCGCACCTGAGTACCAAATATATCCTCAATTCTATCCAGTGGCAGATTGGAGTATAGGGTGCTCTCATATAGTAAAGCACAAATAACCGACGTGCGCCCAAGGCCAAGTTCCGATACTACTGAAGTGCCCACATCCATGGTATGAAGCAATGAGAAGTAGAAAGCCTGCTTTTCATCACTTGAACCTACGGTGTAGGATCCCTCGCGCATCAATTTGCGTATCAGCTTTATATCATCGGGCTGCCTGATGGATGATGTTGCCTCCAATAACCTGCGGTATGCTCGCTGCAAATCTTTTACCGTATATTCAGTATTAACCATAACCAACTTGTATAATTGTTAGTGTAAATATAAGCAAAACAGATTATGATAGTATAATATAAAAGTATCATACAGCAATTTTTAACAAACTATTGCATCATCGGTAGTATGAAAAATTATTTACACTCCACTTTTGACAATGCGCTTAAAATTCACTATTTTTATATAATACTTTTGCATAAGCCTTGTAATTTGTAATTCGCTGACTGATTTTTAGGGCTTATTAACCTTATAATATTATCGATATGAATAGCACAACAAGTTTTCTGGGTGGTTTAATTACCGGAGCAGTGGTAGGTGCTTCACTTGCACTCCTTTTTGCACCGGCCAAAGGAACCGAAACGAGGGCTGCCCTAAAGGCTAAACTCGACTATCTGTATGAAGAACTTAAACAGCTCAAAGCCCGTTTTGCAGGTGGTGAGGCTGGTGAGGGATTGAAAGAGAGAATCGACCTTCTGGAGGAAAAAATTAAGCAGGTAATGGCGCAGTTAAGTGCCGAATAAACATCTTTCAAAGCTACAGAATGGATGATTTGAAAAAAGAACTCAACGAAACAATTGACGACTCTAAAGAGTTGCTCGACCTTTTCGTGCTTTCCTACAAGATAAAGGGTGCCAGGGTGTTATCTAAAATATTAATAGGGCTGTTGAAGGTTTTCATCTTCACCAACCTCACTTTAATTATATTGATATTTGCCTCTTTTGCCCTGGCCAACTTTATCGACTCTTTCTTTGAAATTAAAGGAGTAGGTTTTGGAATTATCACGCTGCTATTTATTATTATAGCATTGATACTATGGAAGATGCAGAAGAAATTCTTTGAAAAGCCGATAGTAAAAATGGTTATCAACTTTATATTTGGTGCCCAAAACAGAGAAAAAAACAATTAACAAACAGCTTGATACTGATGAATTTGAATAATAAAATACACAATATTGAGACGCTCGACGACCTTGATAGTCTTAACGATGAGCTGACGAATAGAATAGACTTTACACGTCAGAAAATGAGGCTTCATTCCCTCGCTTTTCAGTATATGCTTAACCCTGCCAATATTATGGATATGGTGATAAAAAAAACATCGGCACAACTATTTAAAATAATCGGCCGATGGCTTGGTAAACGACAAAAACAATATTAAACTAAATATTCAAATAATAACCTGTATCATTTACAATTACAGCAAGTTGACGAAATACTAACAGCAGCCGGATATTGCTTTAATATATCGTCAATATACTTCTCTATCTGCTGCTTACTTGCCGATGTTATCTTCTCGAAATATTGATGGTCAACCACTTCCATTCCGCAGAAACCAAATATCTCATCACTGTGTATCTTCTTGAAGGCTTCCGTTAGGTTAGCCTCATCATAGCGGGCTATATCATTGCCCATCGAGGTGTATATATATACCTTTTTGCCTTTCAGCAAGCCTTCAATAGCTCCATTTATCGATTTGTAGGCATATCCGTAGGAAAATACCCTGTCAATATAGCCTTTCATAATGGCCGGAAAGCCGGTCCACCACATTGGATATATAAATGTTACCATATCGGCAGCCGATACAAGCTTCTGCTCCTCAAGAATATCGGCAGGTGTTTTACCTCTATAAAGCATGCTTAAATCATCGGCCGACAGCACCGGGTCGAACTGCGTCTCATATAAATCGCGCAATGTTACATCCCAGTTATTCTCCTCTCCTTGCGCCACCAATGCTTGTGCAACTTGGTGACTGAAACTGCCACCGGATGGGTGCGCTAATATGATTAGGTGATTCAATCTTTTACTCATCAAAATTCATTATTAATGTATATCAGAAGATAAGACCAACATCGGGCTGAAAAGTTCAAATTAAAAGATGGAATATGGTACAAATAACAATTATTAAACTATTTTTGCTCTCTTATGAACACTAAATTTCAACAATTGTGATAAGATTATGGAACAGCTTTCCATTATTATAACTGAAAAAAAGAACCTTGGCTATGTGGCCATCCCTTTTATCGTTTCATTTGAGAATGAGCCTGCCATAACTCTTGTGGAGCAGGTGTTGCCGTCGCATCTCAAAGAGGGTAAGTACTCTTTTACGGGTATTGAGAAGGAGATTATTGAGAGACTGTACAAAATAAATGAACAGGCAATTTTTAAGCAATTCTCGCGCGATAAAACCCTGAAATCCTTTTTTGATAACCTTACCGAAGAAAATATTGAGAAATATATAAAACCTTATATAGAGAAGCACATAACTAAGGCATTCGAACTAATTGCTGCCAGTAATGTGCCGGCTTTTATAAAAAGAATTACTTACAGTAACCTATACCGGTCGGACCAGGTTGTGATTGGTGCCGAATATAGCAAAGCGGTGTTCAACTTCATTCTTACCGATGAAGGACTTTCGTACACACTTGCCATATCGGAAGAGAATGAGAAAATTTCGGTACTAAAGAAGGATATTGAGGAGATTACCTGTAATCCGGCAGCACTGATAATAAATCATCACTTATATAGATTTGAAAATATAGACTCTAAAAAGTTTAGACCATTCACTTCTAAGGAGGAGATAAAAGTTCCTGCCAACCTGGTGGAGAAGTACATGACAACTTTTGTTGAAAACTGTGTGCGCGACCATGAGGTGTCGGCATCAGGTTTCGATATTAAGAACAAAGAGGTGAGCCGTAAAGCTGTACTATCGCTCGAACATGGCTTGGATATGCAATCCATATTGATGCTGATGTTCAAGTATGACGACAGAAAATATGAAGCCGGAGGGAGTTCGGCAGTTTTCGTGGACACCAAGATAGAGAACGGCCGATATGTGCTTTATAAATTCAAGCGTGACAAGCGGTGGGAGTCTGAAGTAGCTTCGCTACTTAAAAGCATGGAGCTGACAAACTCAGTTTCGTCTTCAATATTTATTCCTGAAGTGAGACGGGATGATGTGATGATATACAATATCATGGAGTGGATAAATGAGAATAGCCAACTGCTTGCCGAAAATGATATTGAGCTGATACAGAACGATAAAAAGGTGGTGTATTATACCAAAGAGGTGGAACTGAAAATTACCAGAACGGCTCGAGAAGATTGGTTTGATATATATGCAGAAGTCATTGTGGGCGAATACAAAATACCGTTTATAAAGTTCCGGCACAATATTATTAATGGTTTAAGGGAGTATAAACTGCCCAACGGCCTCATTTTTATCATTCCACAGCAGTGGTTTACCAACTTTTCCGATTTAATGCAGTTTGGCAAGGTGATTGGCGACAATATTCAGCTCGATAAGATGCACTTTAGCCTTATACCCGAGGATGATGACGCACCGGCAAGTGAAAGTTGGAACAGTAAAATAGGCGAAATGGCCAATTTTATCAATGAAGAAAATCCCGAACAGCCCAAAAACATTAATGCCGTAATGCGTCCTTACCAGCTCGAAGGCTATGGATGGATGACAAGGTTGCATAAATACGGACTGGGTGGTATTCTGGCAGATGATATGGGTCTTGGTAAAACATTGCAAACCATCGCTTTACTGGCAAATGTATATGATAATCAAAATAATAAAGAAGATAATACCATAAATGGTGACCAGCCTATGGTTCAAGGCTCTCTTTTCGATAACCAGATACAGGGCTTTAACCGCACCAATCTGCCTGCTTCAATTATCGTAATGCCTACTTCGTTGATACACAACTGGCACAGCGAGATAAGTAGGTTTGCTCCACAACTAAAGGTGTATCATTATATTGGCAATAGTAGGATTAAAAGCAATGAAATAGGCCGTATATTACGCCACTACCACGTTGTGCTTACCACCTATGGTATATTACGCAATGATATTGAGTATCTTAGCAAGTACGATTTTCTGTATCAAATATTGGATGAGAGTCAGAATATAAAAAATCCAACATCGAAGATTTACTATGCGGTAAGCGAAATAAAAGCGGCTCACAGATTGGTACTTAGTGGTACACCCATTGAAAACAGCCTCACCGACCTTTGGGCGCAAATGTCGTTTGTGAACAGGGGATTGCTGGGAAATCTCAACTTCTTCAAGAACCATTTCGATATTCCTATCAATAAAAATAAGGATGAAGCGAAGGAGTTGAAACTTAAGAAGTTAATATCGCCTTTCATATTACGGCGCACCAAGGAGATGGTGGCAAAAGACCTTCCTCCCATCACCGAGCAGATACTCTATTGCGATATGACGCCCGAACAGAAACAGGTATATAACAGGGAGAAATCGGGAATTAGAAATGAGGTGATGCGTAATTTTGAGAATGCCAAGCTAAACCAGGCATCTTTCATGGCGTTGCAGGCCCTTACACGATTGAGACTTATAGCAAACCATCCCAAACTTGCCAACCCCGATTATGAAGGATCGTCGGGCAAATTTGAGCAGATTCTCGAGCATATCGACAATATTATTAGCGATAAACACAAGCTTTTAATATTCTCATCGTTTGTTAAAGATATAGAGCTGATTGAACAACAACTTGTGGTGCGTGGTTATAATTATAGCAAACTTACAGGTGCTACCACCGACAGGCAGAAGGTTATAAGCAAGTTTACCGATGATGATGATTGCAAAATTTTCCTCATATCGTTAAAAGCAGGTGGCGTGGGGCTTAACCTTACGCAGGCCGACTATGTGTTTGTGCTCAATCCGTGGTGGAATCCCGCCGCCGAAGCACAGGCCATTAACAGGGCGCACCGTATAGGGCAGACAAAAAATGTGTTTGTGTATAAGTTTATAACCACCGAATCTATTGAAGAGAAAATCCTTAGATTGCAGGAGAAAAAGCTTTTGCTGGCCGATAATTTCATTACTGCCGACAATCCGCTTAAAGACCTTACAACAGAGGAGATTAAGGAGCTTTTTGATTAAATATTAACACAATAACTAGATAGATAATATGAAACATTTTCTAAGTTTAATAGTATCAATGCTACTATTTGCATCAGTGGCAGTGGCACAGGGAAGCGGATTGCAGAGTGAGCATCGCGATCTTCCGGCTTTTGAAAAGATAAAAGCTACCAAAGGCATCAATATCACTCTTATAGAGGGCGATAAGCAAGATGTGGAGATTAATATCAAGAATGGTAATCTGGATGATGTTATTACCACCGTTGATAAAAGAATGCTTGTACTCAAGATGAAGACCAAAATCTATAAAAATATGGCAGTACAGGTGTATGTAACCTATACTAAGCTTCGCGAGATAGATGCTGGCATGGGTGCATCCATTGATGCAGAGAATACCATTGAGGCCGACAATCTTAAAATTAGCGCCGGTGCCGATACAAAGATTGAATTGGATGTGGAAGTAACTAATTCATTGGAGGTGTCATTGGGTGCAGCAAGGGCAACCATAACAGGCACCACAAAGTATCTTGACGTAACTGCCAATACCGGCTCCAAATTCTTTGGCTTCGACCTTGAGAATGAAGAGGCTTTCGTAAAAGCAAACACTGGAGGGTTGATACAGGTTAAGGCTAATAAAAAATTAAATGCTACAGCCGGAACGGGCGCAAATGTGGAGTATAAAGGCGAACCTCAAAAGTTTGAGTATAAAGAGTCGCTTGGCGGTAAGGTTGTGCAAGCTGACTGATTTTTATGTTTGAATTAAATAACGAAAGCTCCTATTTTTAGGGGCTTTTTTTATTCAAAATCGCATTTTACGGTCTGCTAAAGAAAACTTACGAAACTAAAATAATCTATACAAAACTACACCCCTCCTCTATTTCATAGTATTTAGAAATTACCAAAAAAAATATTGCATTTGTAACTATCTATTCTATTGCTTATTATAGTAAATAAATGCAATTAACACAAAAAATAATCTATTTAAATGCAAACGCTTGCATATTTATAAATTAATGTATAGTTTTACAAAAATATCAATAATAGCAGTCTCTGTTTATTGATATTGAGAGTTTAAAAAAACATAATAATTAACCAAAATCCAAAGTTTATGAAAAAGTTTTACGCTACCGCACTTTTTGTGACGGCAATCTTATTTGCAGCTAATGCAAAAGAGAGAGTTTTTGCCGATTATGAAAATGATGACTCCAATGGTGCCTACTCATGGGGTAAAGGCCAAATTGATGTGGTTAATAACCCTGTGAAAGATGCTGTAAATAGCAGTGAAAAAGTACTTAAAAAAGTTTATGCGGGTACTAATAAATGGGCAGCCGTAGCTTATTGGGATGCTACCGGAAAAATTGTTGATAGTGGCAATAAAATGATTGAATTTGATATTTTTATTCCAGATGGCAATAAGGATATCAGCAAAATAGGCGTTTATGTGAAGTTTCAAAATAGCATAAGCGATGCCGATAATTACACAAGCGATGAAAAGCAACTTAGTGCCACCGGCAAATGGCACCACCTAGCCTACGATATTACAGATTTAGAAATCTACGACTATTGCCAACTTGGTATTCAAGTAGATGATAACGATTTTGGAGTTTTTTACTTGGATAATATAGTTTTCCGCAATTCTCTAATACCAACTTCAACAACTAATATAGATGCAGCTTCAAGACTAACTATCTCTTCTTCAACCGGTAAAACAACTTTCCACAATGTGGCAAATAGCGAAATAAGAGTGTATAACATCGGCGGACAGCAAATTATAAGCACTTATGCAGTAAAGAATAAGCTGACTGTATCTCTAATGCCTGGTATATACATTGTTACTGACGGCAAAGAGTCGGTTAAATTTATTGTGAAATAAAAAAAGTAACCAATATGATGCGTAGTTTGTTTTTATTAGTTGCAATATCTTTTTTTGCACAACTATCGGCTCAGCACAATTATGGTAAGGCTTTACATATCTCAACAAGGTATCTTGGAGCACAGCGCAGTGGCGATACACAATCGTGGATATTGCCCGAGGGTTCCGGAGGTGCTTTTACCAATGATGGTGAGGCTGTAGAACTCGACCTTTCGGGAGGTTGGCACGACTGTGGTGACTATATCAAGTTTCATGTTACCGGTTCGTATGCTGCCCTTCTATATCTGTATGGTTACGATAAGTGGCCCGAAGCTTATGGCGACAACTATTCGCCAGCATATTCTAAAGGTGCGCCCAATGGTATTCCTGATGTGTTGGACGAATTGAAAATTCAAACCGATTATCTCATTAAGTGCGCAGCCAATGATGGTGTAATTTATTGGCAGGTGGGTAATGAAAGAGACCATAATGAGTTTTTAGAACCCATCACACACTCCAAAAAGAAGTTGTATTCCAATAGTGCCGTGCGCCCTGTGTATGCAGCTACCGAAGGACACTCCAACGCACTTGGCGCCGGATCGGCCTCGCTGGCTCTTATGTCTATGCTTTACAAAGAGTTCGATGCTAGCTATGCTCATGAGTGCCTTGATGCTGCCATAAAATATTACGATATTGCAAGCATTAATCCGGCTACTACCAATGATGCACAATCCAGCTCTTACAGCTGGCTCACTAAATACTCCGATTATTATGACGAGATGGGAAGTGCGGCCGTAATGCTTTATAGAGCTACCAATAATACCGATTATCTTAATGATGCTGAGGATTATGCCACAAAAGCGAGTGCTTATCGCGATTTTATGTACGGACACATAGATCATATCCTGTTCTATGAGTTATACAAAATAACCGGCAATAACACTTATCTCAATCGCATTAAAACTCGTGTCGATTATAATCTAGGTCGTTTGAATGCTTGTGGATACATACATCTTACCGATTGGGGTTCATTGCGCGATGCAGGTAATGCCGCACTATTGGCTGCCCTATATCATAAGGAGACCGGAAGTGAAACTGCATATACATTTGCTAAGCGTGTAATCGATTTTATTCTCGGTTCGCACGATGGCATAAGTGATGATGCTCCCGCAAATTTCTCTTTCCTTATAGGTTATGATGAGTTGGGCGGTGGATATCCCAAATACCCGCACCACGCTGCAGCTTTTGGAAAAACAAGCAATGGATGGACTCATTTCACCAATGAGGGTAATAATACGGGATCGATTCCTTATGCTTATGAGCTTACAGGGGCACTTGCAGGTGGACCGGAGAAGTCGTGTTCCAATTTCATCGACAATATAACCAATTATGTGTCAAGCGAGTACTGTATCTATTATAATGCAGCATTCAATAGTGCCGTAGCCTATCTGCATAAGGTAGAAGATGATGCTACAGTGAATGTTAAAAACATTGTTAATGTGCAGAATATTAACGCATTCCCTAATCCCATAAAAGATGGTAAACTGAATATTACCGTAGATGGAAGTGCAAGACTTGCATTAACAAGGATTGACGGAGTTGAATTGTGGTCGGGCGAGGTTTATCGCCATGGCACTGTCTGTTTAGATAAAATAGAGAAGGGAATATATATCCTTTACGATAAAGATTCAAATTGGAGTACAAAAGTTGTTTTCAGTAATTAGTAGTGTTTAAGTGAAGAGAGGCTGTAAGATAATAATTTCCTGCAGCCTCTCTTATTTGTAAATGTTTGATTCTCTTTTTCTATTTCTATACAAGCATAATATTGTGCTCTCTGCATTCGCGGCGCATCTCATCGGGCCATATACTTGCCTGTATCTCACCAATATGAGCCTTGCGCAGAAAGAACATGCACAATCGGCTCTGCCCTATGCCTCCTCCTATCGATAGTGGCAAATCACCAGAAATAAGTCGCTGATGAAACTGTAGGTTTTTACGCTCTTCCTCACCCCTTAGTTTAAGCTGATGATGAAGCGCATCCGGACTAACCCTTATACCCATCGATGATAGTTCGAACGATCTGTCTAGAACTTCGTTCCACACTAATATATCACCATTTAATCCATGGTAACCCTCGCCTGTAGCAGTACTCCAGTCATCATAGTCGGCCGCTCTGCCATCATGCTTCTCACCATTGGATAGCTCATGACCGATACCTATAATAAACACCACTTTTTTCTTTTTGCAAATAGCATCCTCGCGCTCCTTGGGTGAAAGGCCGGGATACATACGCATCAAATCCTCGGCATGTATAAAGGTTATATCTTCGGGCAATAAAGGTTTTATCTGATTATATTTTTCGTAAATTACATACTCTGTGCGTTTCATCACTTCATATATCTTACGAACGATATATTTCAGAAAATCAAGGTTATACTCATCTTTTGAAATGGTGCGTTCCCAATCCCACTGATCCACATAAAGGGAGTGTATATTATCCAAATCTTCATCAGGACGAATAGCATTCATGTCGGTATATATGCCGTAACCCGATTCAATATCGTAATCCTTCAGCATCATTCTTTTCCACTTGGCAAGGCTGTGCACCACCTCGGCGCGTGCTTCACCCATGCATCGTATGGGAAACGATACCGGACGCTCTACACCATTCAAATCATCATTAATACCAGTGCCCTGAAGCACAAATAGAGGCGCTGTAACCCGTCGCAAACGAAGTTCGGATGACAATGTGGCCTGAAAAAAATCTTTTATGTACTTGATAGCATGCTCGGTCTCATTTAGGCCGAGTAGCGAATTGTAACCTTTTGGTATGTATAATAACGAATCCATCATCAAATTGAATTATATGTAAGCAAACATACAAATATTAAACCAAATTAAAAGCAAAATGAGTATTTTTATTACAAAAAGCATAGGTTTTTTCATTAAATCATATTGAATTGACAAAAATCATGTTCTTTTAAAGATATTTAAGTGCCGTCTCTTCTTTTATTTCTATTTTTGCACACTTGTTATGCAATCATATATCGCTCATAATATCAACAGGCTATACATCATTAAAATAGCAAAGTGGTTCATGCTCACAATGCCCATTTTAATGATTTTTTATGCTGATATGGGCTTCACCACCGAGCAATCGTTCATTTTAAAAGCATGTTATAGTATCTCTATTGTCATTTTTGAAATTCCGTCAGGTTATGCTGCCGATGTGTGGGGGCGAAAGATAACAATTATTATCGGGTCTGTTTTAGGATGCTTTGGATTTGTGATTTACTCCCTTTTCTCCGGTTTTTATATGTTTATGTCGGCCGAGATTGTGCTTGGCATAGGCATGAGCATGATTTCAGGTGCCGACTCTGCTATGATATACGACACTCTGAAGGAGCATCAAGCCGAAAAGGACTTCATGAAATATGAGGGGCGCAACTTCTCGGTGGGTAATTTTGCCGAGGCCATTGCCGGATTAATAGGTGGAGCTCTAGCCTACTCCAGTATCCGATATCCTTTTTATGCTCAGGCTGTTATAGCCTTCACTGCAATTCCCGCTTCAATTACACTAACTGAACCATCTCGCCATATTGGTGGCCGCAATAGTAGTATTAAAGATATTGTAAATGTGGTTAAAGATTCGCTTATAACCAATGCGGCACTCAGGTGGAACCTTCTCTTTTCATCAATTATGGGAAGTGCAACTCTAACCATGGCGTGGATTTACCCTGTGATGATGCAACAATTTGGCAAAAATGAGATTGAAATTGGCACAACTCATACCGTACTCAATCTGCTTCTTGGAGGTATTACCCTCTACTCCTATCGTATTGAACAAAAACTTAAGCCAAAGCTCACTATATGGCTCAGTTCCATAGGTATAACAGCAGGTTTTATCCTTGCAGGCCTATCTGATTTTACTATGCTGATGATTACCCTATCCATTTTTTACTTCAGTCGTGGAATAGCTACTCCAGTACTTAAAGATTATATTAACAGGATAACCACCAGCGATGTACGTGCAACAGTGCTATCAATCAGAAGCCTGATAATAAGGGCCTTCTTTGCAGTTATTGGCCCGCTCTTCGGCTTTTTCACTGACTATTTCGGACTACGAGAAGCATTTGTAATGATTGGCGTAATTTTTCTAATTCTCACATCCCTTAGTATCTCAATGTTCCTGAAAACAATACCGAAAACAGATTAATACATCAATCCAAACATCCAAAGAGGAATTTTATTGCCAAACCCCAACTCTATGTCATCGGCAGCAATATAGCTATTGGCCATGTCTTTAATTTGATTGAAGGATTTCCCCTTACCGCCAATTTCAAAAATATATCTCTTATCCACCATAAAATCTCCCGATGGTGGTATATTAACAGCATGCCTTATCTTAAGTTGATTGAGAAAAAATGTCTCTCTCACATTTCCAATATTGGCATTATCCGCCCCAAGTGCATACACCAGATTGGAGTTATTGAGATATACCTTTTCAGGCTTGGTTAGCAAGCTCATACTCTTATTGGGCACCAGAAGTTGATTGATTAATGATGCTTTATTCAAGTAATTCAAATACTTAAGTGTAGAGGCACGATTAAGATTCATTTCCGCACTCAGCTTCTCAATGTTGGGCGTGTATGGCACAAGTGATGCAATAGCCATCAGCAGTTTCTTGATGTTGTAAACACCATGATAATCAATCTTCTCTATTGATGGTAAATCTATTTCAAGAGCTGTGTTTATTATGTTTTCAATTTTCCTGAAATAGTATTTCAACCCCTCCCTGTAGATTGGATAGTAACCTGTTTTAAGATAACTCCTGAATGCCGGGATTACTTTGATTTTACTTCTGATGCTATCGGCAAGATCTATGTGGTTGCACAAAATATCACTTAGCGACAGTATGGGCAAATCCAAGCCCTCTTCCAGTGCCAGATATTCACGAAACGACAATCCGTGAAGTTCGTGCTTAACTACTCTGCGACTCAAATCAGCGTCCGATTTATATATCTCCAATATTGACGAACCTGTAAAAACTGTTTTAAGCTCGGGATAGTTGTCGTATATGTTCTTCATCTCGATAGACCAGTTGGGATATTTATGAACTTCATCCACAAAAAGATGCGTACCTCCATTAATGGAGAACATCTCTGCCAAATCTATCAAACTGTTTTTGGAAAACCACAGATTATCCAAACTAACATATATTGCTTTGCTTTTATCAGGAAAGTTATCGCGTATGTGTTGCAATATGAGTGTGGTTTTACCGGTACCTCTTGCACCAACAATACTTGTCATCCTATCATCCCAGTCTATATCTTCATGAAGATAACGCCTGAACTCTGTTTTTTCAGATGTTAATAACTTACGATATGTGTTTAACAGTGGTTCCACTTCTCTGATTATTAGTTTTATACAAAGTTACGATTAGTTATTCGGATAATCAATACTTTTATTAATTTAGTTATCACTCTAACGATTATTTTTTATATACTCGTTATTCCAATAACTATTTTCTATATTTTGTTCATAAAAAACAATCAAAATAATTCTAATAATTAGTTATTACTATAACTATTAACATATTAAAAATCGTTACTACTCTAACGATTTTTTTATTAAAAATCATTATTACTCTAACTATTTTACTATTAAAAACTGCTATATATAATATCTCCCTTGTCGGGTTCTATTCTGCCTAGCTTATGGCCGTAAGCTTCGCTTACACACGGTTACTAATGATATATTCCCTGCCGGGAATCATTCTGGCAGTAATAAAAAATGAATTCTAATTTAATTCTTAACTTTCTTAGTGGTTTAATAGCGTTTGTAGCATTTGCATTATGGGAAGTAACCTAGCAAGGGTGTAATTATGTATTATACTACGCAATGGAATGCAATCAATAAAAGCCTATATACAGGCAATATCGGCAAGTACTGCCCCGGTAACCTTAACTAGGTCGGCTGGCGATAGAATTACCTGCAGTCCCCGCACACCGGCACTCACATATATCACGTTGTGAGCCGATGCACTATGATGGATGTAGGTAGGAAACTGCTTTTTCATACCTATGGGTGAACATCCTCCGCGGATGTACCCTGTGGTGGGCAGTAACTCCTTGAGAGGAAGCATTAAGGCTTTTTTATTTCCGGATACCGCAGCAGCTTTTTTCAGATCAACTTCCTTATTTCCAGGCACCACACACACAAATACTCCGTTTTTATCGCCATTGAGAAGGAGAGTTTTAAATACAATATCAGGATTTACACCAACCTGCTCAGCCACATGAGTTGCGTCAAGATTATTTTCATCCGGCTCATACTGACTTGTTTCATACTTAACCTTGGCCTTATCAAGAAGTCGTAATGCATTGGTTTTATGTATTTTGGCACTCATTACTTAATCTTTTTAATTATAAACATCAGATTGTCAATGTAAGCGTGTCGTAAGATAATATAACATTGCTTGGGAGAATTTTACTCACTCCATCATGCAAACCCAAACGGTGCGATATATGAGTTATAACACCCAAATCAGGCTTTACCTTTTCAATAACCTCCAAAGCCTCTCCCAATGAGAAGTGGGATATGTGCTTTTCAATCATCAACCCATTAATAACAAGTACTTTACAACCCTTAAGTTTAAGCAAAGATTCGGATGAGATATAATTTGCATCGGTAATATAACCAAAATCACCAATGCGGTAACCAAATATGGGAAGTTTATAGTGCATCACCCTAACAGGTAATACCTTAACTGATGCAACTTCAAACTCTTGTTCATCTATCTCGCGCACCTCCATTTGAGGCAATCCGCAGAATGGCAGATTACTGAAAGCATAATGATAGAGATTATGTGTTGAATCGGACACCCGGGGCTCGGCACAAACCACAATAGGCTTCTGAGTCTTCATGTTAAACGCCCTAACATCGTCGAGCCCTGATATATGGTCGCGGTGCTCATGCGTGAGCAGAATAGCGTCAAGACGTGAAATATCTGCACGTAGCATTTGATATCTAAAATCTGGACCGGCATCAATAAGTATATTACTGCCACTGTGCTCCACAAGCACCGAAGCCCGCAACCTATTATCCCGTTTATCGGTAGATCGGCACACACTACACTTGCAGCCAATAACCGGAACGCCCTGAGATGTACCGGTGCCAAGAAAAGTTATTCTCATTACAACACGAGTTTTACTGTAACTCTATGGTAAAATTAATCATTTTATGATATGTATCATCAAAATATGGAGAAATGTATGGAATAATTGTAGTTTTGCACTTTAAATATAACAATAAACGCAACCTGAAATGAAGGGTATTATATATCTTATTCCTAACACATTGGGTGACAGTCCTATCGACTACAATCTACCTGCCGAGAATGTGAATATCATAAATTCGATACGTCACTTTATCGTTGAAGATATACGCACAGCACGCCGATTTCTAAAAAGAGTAAACAAAGATATTGATATCGACAAACTCACTTTCTATGTGCTCGACAAACATACCCGCAATGAAGATATACCCTCATTTTTAAAACCGGCACTCGATGGTGAGGATATGGGAATAATATCGGAAGCAGGATGCCCGGGAGTGGCCGACCCAGGTGCAGACATTGTTGCAATAGCACATCCTAAAGGGCTGAGAGTTACACCATTAATCGGGCCATCGAGCATTTTGTTATCACTTATGGCATCAGGAATGAACGGTCAGAATTTTGCATTTAACGGATACCTTCCGGCCGGAAAAGGTGAAAGCATAAAAGCCTTGAAACAGCTGGAAGAGAGATCGATACGCGAAAAACAGACACAAATATTTATCGAAACTCCATTTAGAAATGTAAAACTGCTGCAAGACATGGTATTTGCCCTGCGTCCATCCACCAGATTGTGCATTGCGGTTGATATAACACTTGCATCGGAGATGATAGTTACAAAGACTATAAGTCAGTGGCAGAATAAGTTACCTGAATTGAGCAAACGACCAGCAATTTTTCTTATGCAAGGATAACAGGTTATAAAAACTGCAAAACAGTATCAAGTTCCTGCTCTAAGTTGGGAGTTAACAACCCTTTACCAACAGCCGTCTTCAACTCTTCGGGGCTCCACGATTTAAGTTCGTCAACCTCATAAGCCTCTGGAGTAAACGGACCTGAAGATTGGGTTACAAACATAAACACCAACTCACGTTCAACGCTACTCTCCCATATGTATTGCTTTAATAGACGTGCTTCAAACACCTGTAAACCAATCCCTTCGGATGCCTCCCATTGCAACGACTTCTCTAACGTTTCACCTGCTGAAACATGACCGCCCACGGCAGTATCCCACTTGCCGGGTTGCACCATTTTGTGGTTGGCACGCTTTTGTAAAAGCAGACCTTCGGGAGTTATTACATGCAGGTGCACCACAGGATGCAACCATTTAACATTATTATGAAACATACTGCG
>CAZWOA010000054.1:0-4871 GCA_964635545.1 uncultured Marinilabiliaceae bacterium | reverse complement strand
GTTATAAACAGTGAAATAATAAGCGTTGAATATGGCTTAACAGCCTCGGCTTCGGACATAATAGTGGTTACACCAAAGAAAAGCACCATACCAATCTCTATCCAGAAACTCCTATCCACCTTTTTAGTACCCCTATAAGTGCGCAACATATCGGCAACAGCCAGTAGGACACCGGCCACCATACCCCACACAGCCCCAAAGAAATACTCGGCAATAAAATAGATGCCAATGGGTAAAAGACTCTTTAAAAACTCAAAACGACTCATATTCAACCAAAACAAAATTGCAAAAAGCAGAAGCCACAGCCCCTGCTTTCGCTTAAACTTATTATTCAAATAACTCTAAATAAGCAACTTATTATCACTTATTTAAAAAATCTGTTACATTTTTCTCAATGCGATTTTTCACATTTGCGGCATCAGCTTTTACAAACTTATCACCGGTTATACCTTCAAACAACTCTATATATCTGTCACTCACCTGGGTAACAAAATCATTGCTCATTTCAGGCACTTTCTGTCCATCTTTACCCTGAAAACCATTTTCAATAAGCCATTGGCGCACAAACTCTTTTGAAAGTTGCTTCTGCTCCTGGCCGGCATCTAATCTTTTCTGATAACCATCGGCATAGAAATAACGCGATGAATCGGGCGTATGAATCTCATCGATAAGGTAAATAACACCATCTTTTTTGCCAAACTCATACTTAGTATCCACAAGAATAAGTCCTTTCTCTGCAGCCATTTCAACGCCACGCTGATAAAGAGCGCGAGTATATTTTTCAAGCATCAAATAATCGGCCTCGCTAACCAATCCTGATGATAGAATCTCTTCGCGTGATATATCCTCATCATGCCCCTCCATAGCTTTGGTTGTTGGAGTGATGATTGGCTCAGGAAATTTCTGATTCTCCTTCATACCCTCGGGAAGTGCAACACCGCATAAAGTACGTTTGCCGGCTTTATATTCGCGCCATGCATGACCAGTTAGGTAACCGCGTATAACCATCTCAACCATAAATGGTTCGCAGAAATGACCTACTGTAACCATCGGGTCGGGAGTGGCAATTTTCCAGTTGGGAACTATATCGGCAGTGGCATCAAGGAACTTGGCTGCTATCTGGTTAAGTACCTGACCTTTAAAAGGAATTCCTTTGGGCAACACCACGTCGAAGGCCGAAATACGGTCGCTTACTACCATTACAAGGTACTGGTTGTCGATATTATAAACATCGCGCACCTTACCTTTATATACATCTACTTGTTTCGGAAAACGGAAATCAGTCTCCACTATTGCTTGAATCATGACTATCTAAGTTTTTGAGTTTTAATGGTTTATCTTCTTTTCTCTTCTTATCTGCAAAATCATACGCATCCACAATCTTCTGCACCAGGCGGTGCCTTACAATATCCTGAACGCCAAATTGAATTATCGACAATCCCTCAATTCCTTTCAGGATGTGAATGCCGTGCACAAGTCCGCTTGGCGTTCCTTTAGGCAGGTCAATTTGGGTAACATCACCGGTTATTATAAACCTTGCATTACCTCCCATGCGAGTAAGAAACATTTTAAGTTGCGGAATTGTAGTATTCTGTGCTTCATCCAAAATAACAAAAGCATTATTGAGGGTGCGGCCACGCATAAATGCCAGAGGCGCAATCTGTATGGTGCCGTTCTCAAGCAACTCTTTTAGCTTTACGGCCGGTATCATATCGGCCAGTGCATCATAGAGCGGCTGTAGATATGGGTCAATCTTCTCCTTCATATCACCTGGCAGAAAGCCCAGTTTCTCTCCTGCTTCAACAGCAGGACGACTTAAGATGATACGGCGCACCATTTTGTTTTTCAAGGCTTTAACTGCCAATGCTATTGCAAGATAAGTCTTGCCCGAACCAGCCGGCCCTATAGCAAAAAGCATCTCGTTAGTCTCGGCTTCATCAACCATCAACTGCTGGTTTTCACTACGTGCTTTTATAGGACGCCCGTTAACACCATACACGATAGTGTCGTTATCGCCTGTTTTAGATTGTATTAAACCATTACTTGAAAGAATCTCAATCATTGCAGTGTCAGTCAGGATATTATACTCTGCATAATATTCAAGCAATTCGTTAATCTTCTCCTCAAAACGAGCCACATCTTCGGCATCGCCCATCGCCTTAAGCCAATTGCCCCGCCCCACAATTTTAAGTTTCGGAAACCAGTTTTTGATAAGTTCGAGCTTTGAATTTTTCACTCCCAGAAACTCAACCAAATCAACCGACTCCAAATAGATCAATTTTTCAATCATGCTATGGTTTTAATCCTTAATTTTACCGACACAAAATAAGGATTTTTTTAGTTCATGACAGCATCTTTTAATAACTTCATACCATAAAAAGATAAAATGTCGCTATAATTTAGAAAAACAGACCGATGGATAAGAAACTTACAGCATTCAAAGAGCTACTCGAAATACTCGACCGCCTGCGCACCGAGTGCCCCTGGGACCGTGAGCAGACCAATGAAACACTACGCACCCTCACCATTGAGGAGACTTACGAACTGGCTGAGGCCATAGTGAAAAACGACCCAACAATGATAAAAAAAGAGCTGGGCGACCTGCTTCTACATATCGTGTTTTATGCAAAAATAGGCGAAGAGAAGAGTCAGTTCGACATATCCGACGTTATCAACTCGCTAAACCAGAAGCTCATATACCGCCATCCACATATTTTTGGTGATACGGAGGTTAACGATAGTCAGCAAGTACTCGAAAATTGGGAAAAACTCAAACTTAAAGAGAAAGGCGGCAACAAAACAGTGCTTTCGGGAGTGCCTGAACTATTGCCTGCAATGATAAAGGCCAACCGGATACAGGATAAAGTTCGCGGTGTGGGATTCGACTGGGATAAACGTGAGCAGGTTTGGGATAAAGTTCAGGAAGAGCTGCAAGAGCTGAATCGCGAGATTGTAAATGGCAATATTGATAGTATTGAAGATGAATTTGGCGACCTCTTCTTCTCGCTCATAAATGCGGCACGATTATATAATGTGAATCCTGAAAATGCACTTGAACGCACCAACCGCAAGTTTATCAACCGTTTCAACTATCTTGAACAGCAAACCATTAAGCAGGGACGCGACCTTAAAGAGATGACACTTGAGGAGATGGACGAAATATGGAATGAGGCAAAAAAACTGGATAAATAGACCTTAACAGATGTAATTATGAGCTTTATTGGCACCAGTATAATACAAGACGCAGCAATAGCACCCATTTCACAGCAAAAATCAACAGGTGTTGAGGGTGAGGTGTATGAAGTGTTCAGGGTGGAGGGTAAAAAGCCACTTTTTATAGCCGATCACCTACAGAGACTTGAGCGCAGCCTGGCAACTGCCGGGAAACAGCTACCAATAGAGATTTCTATATTTAAAGAACTTCTCGATTGGCTGTTGATATGCAATCCCATTACAGATGCAAATATCAGGGTGTCGCTCCTGCCCGACGGCACTTTCCAAGCCGGCTTCGTGAGGTCGCGCTACCCGGATGCACATATGTATGCCACAGGCGTGGCAACCATGCTTATCAATCGTGAGCGCACCAACCCATCGGCTAAGGTATATCAACAGAATATGCGCCAGGAAGCTGAAAAAGTGCAGCGTGAAAAGAGCGTGTATGAGACTATTTTGGTAAATCACAACAATGAGATTACCGAAGGAAGCCGTTCAAATATATTTTTTGTAAATAACAACACCTTAATTACTGCACCGGATAATACTGTATTACAAGGCATTATGAGGTCGAAAGTTATTGATTGCGCCCGGAATTGTAATATCGCTGTTGATTATAGGGCTGTAAAAACTCAAGATATTGAAAATATGGATGCTGCATTTATTACAGGCACATCACCAAGAATACTCCCAATCAAGAGTATTGACGAACGTTTATTTGATATTAATAATCAAGTAATGAGACAATTAATGAGAGAGTTAGATAGTTTAATTAAAGCATAGCTTCAATCATAAAAATCTAATGATATGAATAGTCCCGAAACCAGATATTACTTTAAAACATACACTGCAATAGCAGTTGGTTTACTATTGGTTCACTACCTGCTCGACCTCGAAGCCCTATCGCCGTGGGAAAGATATATACCCTTGCTGAAAAAGCTCACCATGAGCCTGTTTCTTATCATCGGCATATTGCTGCTTACCAAATTAACCGAAAAACTTATTGTGCGCGAGAGTCGTAATGAGGGTGATAGATATAACCTGCTCCGCATTGTAAGGCTCATATCGGGCATATCAATAGTGATAGTTGTAATATCTTTCCTGTTTCAGAATTTATATGCTGTTGCAGTAAGTTTCGGACTTATATCGCTAGTGCTGGGCTTTGCACTTCAGGCGCCCATCACATCATTTATTGCATGGCTTTATATCATCTTTCGAAGGCCGTATCAGGTTGGGCATCGCATTCAGATTGGGAAACACCGCGGTGATGTGGTTGAAATTAACTATCTTGACACAATGCTATGGGAGTGCAGTGGCGATTACCTTGCCAACGACAGGCGAAGTGGCAGGATTATCCATTTTCCCAACAGTTTGCTGCTCAAGGAAGAGGTAATAAACTACTCCGGTCCCCAAAATCCGTTTATTTGGAATGAAACTCCTATACAGATTGCATATACCAGCGACCTGCGCTATGTGGAGCAGTGCCTGATAGAGGCAGCCCAGCAGGATTTTATAAACGAGTATCGCCACGAAAAAAATATAAATCTCGACGATTGGTTGCCATCAGTCTATTATCGGGTGAACCAGAACTCATGGCTCGAAGCGGTTATCTCCTACCCCGTAGAACCTGAAGATACCACCGGTCGTCGTAACAGAAT
>CAZWOA010000053.1:0-23272 GCA_964635545.1 uncultured Marinilabiliaceae bacterium | reverse complement strand
GTGTGTTTTGAATCATTCGAGCGATGAGTTCCAAACTCTCTTTCTCATTAAGTTGCCTTTCTTCCATTGTTTAATTGTATTTAATGTCATAAATCGGTTTATAAAATATAAATCTATTTGCCTTGTAAATATAAATCGGTTTATAATATAAACCAAATGTTTTTAGAGAAAATTTATAAATTGTTTTATTAAAATTCTCCTAAAGAAATCAATGCTTTGTTATACAGATGTTTATGATGTTTTAAAGAGATAGTTTTTAATGGAATCTATTATTGTTTATTTCTAATTGGGTCTATATATACCTTCCTCACCCTAGTATTTACTTTCAGATTGTATCGGAACATGTTATCTGTTACCATGAAGAAACAATAATTATACGAATTATAGATTAATATACCTATTTTGTTTTTCGTAAAAGAATCCAAAGTATAATTACCAACAATGGCATAACAATGAGTATTGTTCACAAATTGTTAATTGGTAAAAACAAAAATTATAGCGTAGGCAAATGCTTACTCTATAATTTAAGGTGCTCTCTCGCTCTATTTGCACGATTAGAAAGTAATTCCTCGTCTTTTGAGGAACCCCTCACTTTTTTCTTGCCAACTCCCCCGCTACCCCAATATCTTTTTATACCAAGCCGTAGGGCTCTTTTTTACCTCTTTTACAGCTTGCAGGTCGTGTTGCATCTCTTGGGCTGCGTGGTAGCGGGCGGCGACTCCTTTTATCAGTATCTCCTCAATTTTTGTGCTGTTAAGCTTGCGGGGCGGAAGTGGGAATCGCTCTTTGTATGCCGCCTTGGCCAGCACGGCAAACAGCTCGTCGCTCATGGTTGATGGCTGCTTTAGCGGATAGGTAAGCTGTAGGTTTACAAGCACTTCCGGATTGCAGTCGGCATAGGGCGGCTTAGCAGTTATAACATGAAAAAGTGTTATCCCCAATGAAAAAATGTCGGATGTGGGATTTATTAAATGGTTGTATTTCAGTAGTATCTCGGGCGGTGAATATACCAGTGCGAATGGCGCTCTGATATTGCTTTGATTGGGGTAAAGGGCACTCTGCTCAAAGTCAATCAGCATCACACGGCTCATGTCCCAATCCGTAGCAGGTACTTTCTCATCATGCAGTATCAGTATGTTGGATGGCTTTATGTCGCGGTGCACTATCCCCAGGTTATGAACTGCCCCAAGAGCATCGAGGAGCTTATCAGCCATCTTCAAAAAATCATTGGGAGCTATCTTTTTATGTGTTGATAGTGAGTTGATTATGGTTTTGAGGTCGGTGCCTTCATAATACGGTCTCACCACATAGAACATATTATTCGATGTAAAATACTCAATTACAGGCGATACGGCATCATGATTTATGTTTTTAAGCCTTTCGAGTATTGCTATTGTTTGAGAGTTTACCGAGGCTATATGCTTCACAATAACAATTTGCTTTGTATCATTTATTTGCCTTTCGGCACGCCAAGTTGTGCCAAATTTCCCTTTTTTGGCAGTCGATTCATCTAAAAAATAATTGGCAGTATCTCCTTTTACAAGTATCATACTGCCAATTTATATAATTTTATTCAGAAAACTATTCGATATATCCTAAGATTTTCAGCATGTCTTCCACTTTCTGTTCGTCATTGAACAGATAATCAATCATTTGGCCATTGTCATCCCTATCCACCACAATATGTTTGGGTGAGGGTATTAGGCAATGCTTGATTCCGCCATATCCGCTTATGGAATCCTGATAAGCTCCCGTGTGGAAGAATCCAAGGTAAAGCGGGTCGGCATCCTCATCCTTCACCACCGGCATATATACCTGCTGGTTAAGGTCTTCGGTGTTATAGTAGTCGGAGTGGTCGCAGGTGATGCCCCCGATATTTACACGCGCATATGGCTTGTCCCACTTGTTGACAGGCAGAAGGATGAACTTCTCGAATATGCTCCAACTGTCGGGAATTGTAGTCATCAGGCTGTTATCCACTAGGTACCAAAGCTCGGAGTCGTTCTGTTGCTTTGCCTCCACCACTTTAAATATCACTGCTCCCGACTCTCCCACCGAGTAACGTCCAAATTCGGTGAATATATCCGGGTCGTCTATTCCTTCGGCGGTACAGGTCTCTTTTATGTTTCTAACAAGCTCATTTACAATATATTTGTAGTCGTAGTCGAAACCTAAGTTATTGCGAATGGGCAATCCTCCACCAAGGTTTATGGCGTGAAGAGTGGGACATTGCTTCTTAAGTTCGGCATACATGTTGAGTGCCTTCTGATACAGACCCCAGTAGTACAGGGTATCTTTAATACCGCTATCCACAAAGAAGTGCAGCATGCGTAGCTTTACCCGCTCGTTATCTTTAATTTTTTCGTTGTAAAAACGTATAATTTCCGAAGGTCTAATTCCTAGCCTTGAAGTGTAATATGCCGCTTGTGGCTCTTCATCAATAGCCATCCTGATTCCTATGCTCACGGGGTCATCAACTTTTTCGAGCAGGCGGTCGAGCTCCTTCATGCTGTCGAGCACCACCATGCAGTTGGTGAAGCCCATCTTATGCAGCATATTTATCTTCTCGAGATATTGTTCGGATTTATGACCATTATTGATAATCATAATATCCTTGTCAATCAGCCCCTCTTCGTAAAGTTCCCTGATGATATCAAGGTCATACGACGATGATGTTTCAAGCTGGACATTATACTGCAGTGCTTCCTTTACTATAAAGCTAAAGTGACTGCTTTTAGTGCAGTAGCAGTAGTTGTATGTCCCTTTGTATCCATTGGCTCTAATGGATTTACTAAACAAGTTACGTATTCGTTTAATCTGATCACCTATCTTTGGCAGATAGGTCAGCTTAAATGGCGTTCCATACTTTTCAATTAAGTACTTAAGCGAAATGTTATGGAAAAACAGGTTGCCATTTTCGATGTTAAAACCTTCCTGAGGAAAGTAATAAGTTTGATCAATCAAATCAAAATAGGTATTCCTTGATTTCACTTTCAATGCTGTAAATTTAAAATTGTGTAACCTACATAAAATTAACTGTTTATAACTTTTCGTTCCAGATTAGTTAGAACGGCAAATATCCTACTTTTTTTTTAAAATAGACCCTCTTTGCGAAAATATAATGATTAAAAGTTGAATTTACAATGCAAAAGATGATATAGGCCTGACACAGAGCGTGTTGGCGTGCTGGTTTTGATGAGTATTTAGGGTATTCAATAGCATTTAGGGGTGCAGAGAGCCGGCAGGCAGCCGATGAAACAGATTAAAACATAACCCAATGCACTACGTTTATGCACCGGCAAACAATGAATGATCTAATGGCAGCAGACAATAATTGGCTACAATCAGGCTCAATGCTTATCCCCCGAAGCTATTGAAACAATAATACGCATGGCAGTTCTTCTGACTTACTCCTATCCGACCTGCCTTCCCATTCATCAACGAACAGTGGCTAAAGATGTGGCCTGATATTATTAGAGATTACAGCAGCGGGACTGTTGCCGATTTTCACGGCATTCTCTTTTAATCCGTACCCGGTAAACGGGAGTTGGAACCAATGCTATTGCAAATATATAATTAATATTGGTCGTTTCAAAGTAAAAAGCCCCGATTAATTTAACCGGGGCTTTTCTGTTTATTTTATTCTGATTAATACACCTCTTTGGCAATGCGTGCCACACTTTGGGTAGCCATCATAGTATAGAAATGCACTGTGGGTACATTATTGGCTATCAGCTCTTTAGCCTGTTGTATTCCCCACTCTACGCCCACTTCTCTGGCATGGTCGTTGGTTTTACATTTGCGCAACTCCTTGGCAAACTCCTCAGGAATGTCCACGTGGAATATCTTTGGTAATACCGTTAGTTGGTTCATGAGCGTGATTGGTTTCACACCCGGCACAATGGGTACTGTAATACCTGCTGCACGGCATCTGTCAACAAACTCAAAGAACTTACTGTTGTCGAAGAACATTTGAGTTACAATATATTCGGCACCTGCATCCACTTTTTTCTTCAGCCAGTACATGTCCGAATCCAGGTTGGGAGCCTCCTCATGCTTCTCGGGGTATCCCGCCACTCCATAGCTGAATTTGGTCTCAAACGGCTCAATAATTGTTCCATCCAGGAACTTACCATCGTTGAGGTTATTAACCTGAGTCACAAGATCGTATGCATATGTGTTGCACTCATCTTCCACTGCTTTAAATCTCTCTTTGTTAGAGTTGTCGCCCCGTAGAAGTAGTACGTCGTGTATCCCCAAAAAGTTGAGGTCGATAAGCGCATATTCTGTTTCACTCTTGGTAAATCCGGCACATATGATGTGCGGCACCACCGGAATTTCGTATTTATGCTGTATGGATGCTGCAATAGCAACTGTTCCAGGGCGTTTACGGGTTACGGTACGCTCATAAATACCTCCGGCCTTATCTTTATACACAACTTCGTCGCGGTGCGATGTTATGTTGATATACAGTGGGTTAAACTCTTTCAGTGCATCAATGGTGTTGAATACTTTGTTGATGTCGTTCCCCTTCAATGGTGGTAGAATTTCGAGCGAAAATGCTGTCTTTTTCTGATTTCGTAATAGTTCTGCTACAGTCATGTCAACTGATGTCTCCTTAATTTAGTTCCAGGTTAATTTAATTATCTCTTTTCACTGATATTCAGCGGTATCCACTTCTTCATTGTCTCTACGGATATGTTTTTACGCCGTGCAAGGTCTTCTATCTGGTCGTCGCCTATTTTTCCCACTCCGAAATATATTGCCTCAGGACTGGCAAGGTATATGCCGCTTACCGATGCGTTGGGATACATACTGAAATGCTCGGTGAGGGTTACGCCTGCGCGCTTCTCGGCTTCGATGAGGTCGAATAGTGTTCGTTTCTCACTATGGTCGGGGCATGCAGGGTAACCCAATGCCGGCCTGATGCCGCGATAACGCTCCCTAACGAAACTTTCGGTGTCGAACGGCTCGTCGGGTGCATAGCCCCAAAACTCGGTGCGCACACGATAGTGAACCAACTCGGCAAATGCCTCTGCAAGCCTGTCGGCCAACGATTTAAGCAGTATGTTGTTGTAGTCGTCGCCTTGCTCATCATAGTAATCGAGCCACTTCTCAATTCCTGTTCCGGTGGTAACGGCAAATCCGCCTATGTAATCGTTATATCCTTCTGGCGCCACAAAGTCGGCAAGTGAGTGATACACAGCTTTCCCGGGTTTTTCCTGCTGCTCGCGCATATGATGGAATACGGTTCTAACCTCTTTGCGGGTCTCATCGGTATAAACCACAGTATCGTCGCCCACCCTGTTGGCGGGATATATGCCAAACACAGCATTGGCAGTTATCATCTTCTTCTCTTCAATATCATCCAGCATCTGGCGGGCATCAAGGAAGAGCTTCAACGCCTCTTCTGCTTTATTCAGATTATCCTCATCGGTAAATCGGCTGAGCCACTCTTTTTTGCTCTTCTCGTCGTGCACTTCAGTGATGCCTTTGAATGAGCCTGCTATCCTCCAGGTATGGAAGAAGAACGTCCAGTCGATAAATTTACGTATCTCACTGATAGGGTAGTCGTTAAGTTGATGTGTGCCGGTCATTTTAGGAACTGATATGGTGCTGTTCTCCCAATCAATCTTATAGCCGTTGGCACGCGCCTCTTCAATGGGCACTATTTTAGCCTCCTCTTTTTGAAGGTGTGATGCTCGCAATGCCTCATACTCCTCTCTCACTGCGGATGTGAAGTTTTCGTGCTCCTTTTCTGATAGAAGCGCACCCACAACCTGGGCACTTTTCGAAGCATCTTTCACATGTACCACCGGATAGTCGTACTCGGGGAATATCTTAACGGCAGTGTGGATTTTCGATGTGGTGGCACCTCCCACCAGCAGTGGCAGCTTAAGTTTCTGACGTTTCATCTCTTTAGCAACTGTCACCATCTCCTCTAATGAAGGCGTTATCAATCCGCTCACGCCAATTATATCTACCTCATTAGCAATAGCTTCGCTGATGATTTTTTCGGTGGGTACCATCACTCCAAGGTCTATTACCTCATAGTTGTTACAGCCCAATATTACACCCACAATATTTTTACCTATATCGTGCACGTCACCTTTTACGGTTGCCATAAGAATTTTTCCTGCCGCTTTCCCGGTTTTTCCGCTGGCGGCTTTCTCGGCTTCTATGGCAGGCTGAAGTATGGCTACTGCTTTTTTCATCACTCTGGCAGTCTTAACTACCTGTGGTAGAAACATTTTGCCCGACCCAAACAAATCGCCCACTATGTTCATACCATCCATAAGTGGCTTTTCGATGATATCGAGTGCAAACGGATATTTTTTCTGTGCCTCTTCAAGGTCTTCTTCCATAAAATCGGGAATACCCTTTACCAGTGCGTAGTGCAAACGCTCTTCAAGGCCATTTTTGCGCCATGCAAGTTTATCATCTTCTTTACCTTCTTCCTTATTTTGCTTAATGGTTTCGGCAAATGTTATAAGCCTCTCGGTGGCATCGGGTCGACGGTTAAGCACAACATCCTCAGTTAGTTCCAGTAAGTCGGCCGGTATGTCATCATATATTTGAAGCATACCCGGGTTTACAATTCCCATATCCATCCCAGCTTTAATGGCATGGTAAAGGAATACCGAGTGCATAGCTTCGCGTACTGCATTATTACCTCTAAATGAGAATGATAGGTTGCTTACTCCACCACTAATTTTAGTTAGAGGGAAGGTTTCTTTAATCCACTTTGTGGTACGTATAAAGTCAACAGCATAGTTATTGTGCTCCTCAATACCTGTGGCGATTGCCAGTATATTGGGGTCGAATATTATATCTTCGGGTTTTACTCCTGCTTTTTCGGTAAGTAGTTTATAGGCTCTTGAGCATATCTCTACTCTGCGATCGAATGTGTCGGCCTGCCCTTTTTCGTCGAATGCCATCACCACCATTGCAGCTCCGTACTCTTTAATTTTTATGGCATGCTCAAGGAACTCCTCTTCACCCTCTTTTAGGCTTATGGAGTTAACAATGGCTTTTCCTTGCACGCATTTCAGTCCTGCCTCGAGCACTTCCCATTTCGATGAGTCAATCATAACGGGTAGTCGCGCTATCTCAGGCTCTGAGGCCATCATGTTGAGGAATGCCACCATCTCTTTTTTGGCATCGAGCATGGCATCATCCATGTTCACATCAATTATATTGGCACCTCCTTCAACTTGGTCGCGGGCTATGGTAAGTGCCTCCTCGTAATTGCCCGACCTGATGAGGCGTGCAAATTTTATGGAGCCCGCCACGTTGGTGCGTTCTCCCACATTTATAAAGGTTGATTCTTTTGTAAATGTGAGTGGCTCCAATCCGCTTAGGCTTGTAAGATGTTTATTCTCAGCCGGTTTGTGAAGCACTGCTTTGTCTAGCAAATCAGCAATAGCCTTTATGTGCTGTGGAGTGGTTCCGCAACATCCG
This sequence comes from uncultured Marinilabiliaceae bacterium, assembly GCA_964635545.1. GTDB lineage: Bacteria > Bacteroidota > Bacteroidia > Bacteroidales > Marinilabiliaceae > JAGPIS01. The sequence continues at coordinate 15,811 of CAZWOA010000053.1, read as the reverse complement.
CCTATGATATTTACCATTCCGTTGTCGAGGTACTCCTGTATTTGAGAAGCCATCTTTTCCGGAGTTTCGTCATATTGGCCAAACTGGTTGGGAAGGCCGGCGTTGGGATATGCACTTATTAGGAATGGCGATTTACGTCCAAGTTCATCAAGGTAAGGGTGTAGGTCTTTTGCACCGAAAGCACAGTTTAGACCAATACTCAGCATATCGATATGTGATACTGAATAGAGGAATGCCTCAAGAGTTTGTCCCGATAGTGTTCGGCCGCTCTTGTCGGTTACGGTTGCCGATATCATCACCGGAAACTTATCTATGCCTCTGCCTTTAAGCTCTCTATTGATAGCATAAAGTGCTGCTTTTGCGTTTAGGGTATCGAATATTGTCTCTACCAGAAACATATCAACACCACCGTCTAATAATCCTTTTGCCTGCTCTTGATAGGCATTTGCCAAGTCATCGAATGTAACAGCCCTGAATCCGGGGTTGTTAACATCGGGTGACATGGATGCAGTTTTGTTAGTAGGGCCTATGGCACCAGCAACAAATCGTGGTTTTGAGGGTGTTGTAAGCTTATCGGTTGCTTTGCGTGCCAATTTTGCAGCCTCTTTATTTATCTCATACACAATATCTTCCAGGGCATAGTCGGCCTGAGATATGGATGTTGAGTTAAACGTATTCGTCTCAATAATATCACTGCCTGCCTCCAAATATTGTGTATGTATCTCCTCAATAATATCAGGGCGGGTAATAACAAGAAGGTCGTTATTACCTTTCAAAGGGTGAGAGTGATTAGAAAATCGTTCTCCCCTGAAATCCTCTTCGGTGAGGTTGTATTGTTGAATGAGGCTACCCATTGCGCCATCCAAAAGTAGGACGCGTGTTTTGAGAATCTCTTTAAGTGTCTGATATTGATTCATAATTAATAATGGTTTGTCCGCAATAGCGGATGGGTTATGTTAGTCTGTCTGCCAATCTACAAAAATAGCATTTATGCCTTATATTAACAGCTAATTGTGACATAAGGTTGGCTAAATAGTGATTTTTATTGGTAAACAGCCATTTAGTTGGTGTTATTCTCATTTGTAATTGCTATATTTTATAACAATTAAATTTCAAAAACTATGGCAGAAAATAATGAGAAGAAGAAACTGTATTCAGTTTCAGGGCGTCCTATCGCCGAGAATCAGAACGTGAAGACGGCCGGTAAGAGAGGCCCAATGCTAATGGAAGATTATTGGTTTCTTGAGAAACTTGCTCATTTCGACCGTGAGGTGATTCCTGAAAGAAGAATGCATGCTAAAGGTTCGGGTGCTTTTGGTAAATTTACTGTTACTCACGATATTACGAAATATACAAAGGCTAAAATATTTTCTAAAATAGGAAAAGAGACCGAGGTTTTTGTGCGTTTCTCAACTGTTGCAGGTGAGCGTGGTGCTGCCGATGCCGAGCGTGACATACGCGGATTTGCAATGAAATTCTATACCGAAGAGGGTAACTGGGACTTAGCAGGTAATAATACCCCCGTGTTTTTCCTTCGTGACCCATACCGTTTCCCCGATTTGAATAAGGCTGTTAAGCGCGACCCTAAGACTAACCTGCGTTGTGCCAACCATAACTGGGACTTTTGGACGTTACTTCCCGAAGCTCTTCACCAAGTGACAATAACGATGAGTGAGCGTGGTATTCCTAAGTCGTATCGCCACATGAATGGTTATGGAAGCCATACTTTTAGCCTTATAAACGAAAAAAATGAGCGTATATGGGTTAAGTTTCACTTTAAAACTGAGCAAGGAATTCAGAACCTTAGCAATCAGGAAGCTACAGAAATCATAGGTAAAGATAGGGAGAGCCACCAGCGCGATTTATTTAATGCCATCGAGAATGGTGATTTCCCACGTTGGAAGATGAAAATTCAGCTGATGACAGAGGAGCAGGCCGGCAAGATGCCATTCAACCCGTTCGACCTAACTAAGGTGTGGCCTCATTCTGATTTCCCGCTTATAGATGTGGGGGTGCTTGAGCTTAACCGCAATCCGGAGAACTACTTTGCCGATGTGGAGCAATCAGCATTTAACCCGGCCAGCATTGTTCCGGGAATCGGTTTCTCGCCCGATAAAATGTTGCAGGCACGTCTTTTCTCTTATGGGGATGCACAAAGATACCGCCTGGGAGTTAACCATTACCAGATTCCGGTTAATAAGCCCCGTTGTCCATTCCATAATTCAGGCCGCGATGGCGCCATGAGGGTTGATGGTAATGAGGGTGGCACGCTGCACTATTACCCCAATAGCTACGGACAGTGGGAAGAGCAGAAAGAGTATGTTGAGCCGTTCTATTCGCTGGAAGGTGATGCTGGTCATCATGATTTCCGCGAAGATGATAACGACTACTACAGCCAGCCCGGTAATCTATTCCGAATTATGAGTGATGCTCAAAAAGAGTGTCTGTTTAAAAATACCGCAGCCGATATTGCTCCCGCAGAGCTTAAAATTAAACACCGCCATATCGCCAATTGCTACAAAGCCGATCCAGAGTATGGTAAAGGTGTTGCAAAAGCAATGGGTATCGATATTAATAGTGTTGATCTTAAATGAGATAGCGAAATAAAATAGTTTGAATGTTTTCAAGGTAAGGCCGGATAGGGAAAGTGTTATTCGGCCTTACTTTTTGATTTAATAAATTATTGGCGCTAAAAAATCAATAAATTGGATGTGATAAAACTTCGATTTGTCGCATGCTGTAACTAGGCCTGGAAGGTCACATCTAATTTTCCAAAATGGTATGACTCCCCGCAGGGGATATATGATAATTAACCGTATGCAAGCGTAGCGCAGCTTACGGCATGAGGCACTGTGATAGGTAAGCCCCGCATGGGGTGATATTATAATGATTTACTCCTCTCTACTTCGTCTCTTAGCCAAGCCAAGAAACGAAGGGTTGAGAGCCGCTGTTATGCTTTTGTTATTCTTACTACTCTATTCAGATAAATTTCACGGCATTTTATAGATGAATGCATTGATATTCATGCCGGCACCTACCGATGTCATCATCACATAATCGCCACTTTTCATGCTGTGACCATCCATCTTATCTTTCATTACAAGGTCGTAGAGGGTGGGCACAGTTGCCACACTGCTATTGCCCAATTCGCATATCGTCATTGGCATCACCGAGTAGTCAACTACCTTTTCGTCATATAGCTTGAACAGACGTGCAAGAATTGCCTCGTCCATCTTTGCATTTGCCTGATGTATAAGCACTTTCTTAATATCCTTTAGGTGAAGTCCGTTTTTGTCGATGCACTCCTTGGCCAGTGTGGGTACGTATGTTAGCGCATAGTTGTAAACCTTTCTTCCCTTCATCTTCAGGTATAGGTTATCTTCCTTTAGTTCAGGATTATAGGATACATTCATCTCGAGTATATCCAGATAATCTTCGCTATCGGTGCGTGCCACATGCTTGAGGATGCCCACAGGCTCATTGCTTAGTTTGGCTTCAAGCACTACTGCCCCTGCCCCATCGGCAAATATCATTGCGTCGCGGTCGTGCGGATCCATTACACGGCTGAGGGTATCGGCACCTATAATCAATATGCGCTGTGCATCGCCCGCCTGTATGTAGTAGTTGGCCTGAATCATGGCCTGTGTCCATCCGGGGCATCCGAAGGTGATATCGTATGCTATGGTTGACGGGTTTTTAATGCCTAATTTTCGTTTTACTCTCGAAGCCAGCGTTGGCATAATATCAGGATATAACGAACCCTTCTTAACATCGCCAAGATTATGAGCCACAATTATATAGTCGAGTGTCTCCTTATCTATTCCTGCATCGTCGATGGCATGCTGCGATGCAATGGCAGCAAGGTCGGATGTAACCTGACCATCATTGGCACAGCGACGTTGGGTAATATCGGTTATCTCCCTAAATTTTTCTACTATCTCTTGTCCCGGTAACTCGATAGGTGTGCCATCTTCATTCATGAATTTTGAGTTGGCAAAGTCGTCATTTGAAACAATCATCTCTGGAACACACGAGCCTGAGCCTGTGATGACAGAATAGATTTTCGAATTTGTCATTGGTGTAATCTCTTAACTTTCAGTTTTATAATGGTGTAATTTAACTTCATTACCATCAAAAGTGGCATATGTGAAGTGCTGAATCCAGTCGCCCAGTAATATCAATCTGCTGTTGTGACCCAGCTCGTAGTCGAGTGCCACATGGCGATGTCCGAATATGAAGTAATCAATATGGTTAGATTTAAGATATTCCTTGGCAAATAGTATGGAGTACTCCTTCTCTTCGCCGTAAAATGCCAGTCCGTGCTTTTCAACATTACTTTTTCTACTTTTTCCCGACCATTTTGTAGCTATAAATGCACCAATATCAGGATGAAGCCATGAGAAGCACCATTGGGCAAAACGATTGGTAAATAGGCTTTTAAGCAGGTTGTATTTTTTATCGTATGGTCCCAGTCCGTCGCCATGATGCAGAAAGAATTTCTTACCATCGATATCGGTAATTATAGGGTCGGTATGAACGGTAACGCCACATTCGGCAGGTAGGTAATCGAATACCCACACGTCGTGGTTGCCGGTGAAGAAGTGAACGGGTACTCCGCTGTCGGTAAGCTCCGATAGTTTGCCTAAGAAACGGGTAAACCCTTTGGGTACCACCGATTTATACTCAAACCAGAAGTCGAATATATCGCCCATGAGATAGATTGCCGCTGCATCGTGCTTCACTGAGTCGAGCCACGATACGAACCGCTTTTCATGCAACCTATGGTCATGAATAGTTGGTGCACCCAAATGAACATCGGATGCGAAATATATTTTTTTCCGTTTTTCCACTACTCTTCCTCGTTAATAACGATTTCCAGTTGGCGACAAATATATGATTTATATTTATATGGTTGTTTAATCCATATAGATATTAGTAGTATTTAGTCTTTTTTTGTTTTTAGAGTTTTTATTGTTGATTATCAGATAGTATTCTGAAATTCATCCCATGGAAATATTTTTATCAATGTTTTATATGATGAAAAAGGAAGGGCTTCACCATCAACAATCATATGGGCCCTACGGTAATGGGGCTCTCTATCTTTTAGTTTATCGGTGATGAATTGCAACAACTCATCTCCTTTTTTGCCCGATATGAGTGGCCTCACATCTTTTGCGTTGCCAAGTCTTTTCTGAAGTATCTCCGGCTCCACCTGAATGTATATGACCAGGCCAGTGGCAAGCATTATATCCATATTATTGGCCGAGCATGGCACACCGCCGCCGGTAGAGATTATCACATTTTCCTGTTGCGACAGTTTTTCGAGCAGTTGTGTCTCCTTAATTCTAAATTCGTCTTCTCCGTTTAAAGCAAAAAAGTGTGAAATTGTACTGTTGTACTCCTTCTCAAACTCATGATCCATATCTATGAGCCTCCAACCCATGTCGGCTGCTATATGCTTTCCGATGGTGGTTTTGCCACTACCCATAAAACCTATGAGATATACTCTGGATAACTGTTGCATAGATATAAAGTTTACACAAAAATAACACGAATTACCTTATATTGTTCTTCGGTGTTGTTTTCTTTGATATTTATTACCTCCTTTCTTTGATTCTCAATCTGTTAGTATTTATTATTTAGGTTTTTATTTTTTTAATAATAGAATTCAAATAATTGCATTTTATTTGTAATACTATTTTTGCGAATAGATAATTAACGCATTTTTCAAATAGTAAAAAATGAAAACAATGAAAGCTAGAACATTAATTTTTGGTGCTATTGCACTTATTTTCAGCGTTATAAGCTGTGTTACAGCTCCTTCTAAATCGGCCGATGGCCATAATAGCCAAAATTCTCTAAACTGGGAAGGTGTTTATGCAGGCGTGGTTCCTTGCGCAAGCTGCCCCGGAATTCAAACTATTATTACTATCAACCAAGACAATACCTTTACTAAGGTAACCACTTATCTTGAAAGCGAGGCTGTTGCCGATACTGTTTCGGGTACTTTTGCCTGGGATGAGAACGGCTCGGTAATCACTCTTAATGGTATCGAAGGTTCAAACAAATTCAAAGTAGGTGAAAACAAACTATTTATGCTTGACCTTGAAGGAAATATAATCGAAGGCAATCTTGCTGATAACTATATTCTTACCAAAGCTTCTGACCTTGTTGAAAAAACATGGAAACTAACCATGGTTAACGGTGTTGAAGTTACTAACCAAATTGAAGGTAATGAGGCTCATATCTTCTTCCAAGTTACAGAGGACCGCTTCTACGGTTCTACCGGTTGTAACCGTTTCTTCGGTGGTTATGAACTTAACGACCAGAATCAAATTATATTCTCAGGCGTAGGTTCTACCCGAATGATGTGTGAAGATATGACAGTTGAGGATAACTTCCTTAAACTTCTTAACGGCACTGTTGATTATGCACTTGATGTTGATACTCTTCAATTCAAAGATGCTGAAGGTAATGCTGTTGCTAGCTTTGTGGCTGTAGCACAGTAATTTACACCTGATTTTACATTCTTGGCGGAGACTTCTCATGGTAGGAGTCTCCGCTTTTATTTTTCTGATGATGAGGTTATATCAATCCACGCGACTTTAGTTCCAGATACTTATTTAGTGAATCTACGGTTAGGTTATCGGGTGATGTTATTATTGTGTGTATCCCTTTCGATTCAAGGTATCCGGCTATCAGATATTTATCGTTAATAATTTTGCCGGCCATAGTTTTAATATAGATATCTTCTACGTTCGATGCCTGCTGTGTAGCAAATTGCTCCAGCTCATAATCTTTAAAAATTACTACCACTACCAGATGCTTTTTGGCAAGAGCCGTCAGTACAGGCAGTTCGCGTTTAATTGTTGCAGGCGAGTCGAAATTGGTATAAATCATCAATAGGCTGCGTCGTGTAATCTTTTGTGATACAGTGAAATATAGCTGTTCATAGCTACTTTCAGAAAATGTGGTGTCTATTTTGTATAACGCCTCCATCACCCTATTCATATGCACTTTTTCGTTGGCTGGCGGCACCAATGCATTAATTTTGGTGTTGAATGTGATTACGCCTGCTTTGTCATGTTTAAGAATTACGATATCCGAAATAACTAATGTGGTATTTATGGCATAATCGAGCAACGTCATCCCGTTAATTCGGTTTTGCATGGTGCGTCCCATGTCGATTACCGATATTATTTGTTGTGCTTTCTCTTCCTGATATTGATTCACCATCAGAACTCCTTTCCGAGCGGATGCTTTCCAGTTGATGGTGCGGTAATCGTCGCCCTTAATATAGTCGCGCACTTGGTCGAATTCCATATGATGGCCCACTTTCCTTATTTTTCGTATTCCTGCTTCGGATAGTCGGTTGGAGATAGCCATCATCTCAAATTTTTTCATCTCTTTGAATGATGGATATACCTTTACAGTTACGGGGTGAGCAAGCACTATGCGACGTTGCCAAAAGCCTATGGGAGTTGATATGAATGCCAGCAGTTTGCCGAAATTATACTCACCCCTCTCCACAGGTCGTAACTCGTATGATTCGGTTTTTGTGGCTCCTTTGTATAGATGATATTTATATTTGAAGTTGCGTATTTGAAACTGATGGGGTAATTCGTCAACAATCACTGCATCAATGATATACTGCATATTGTTGGTTATTTCAAATGATATCCGGTTTGGGTCTCCGTTAGAAAACCTGTAAGCCATATCGCGCTGCCCCACAACTCCGTTAGCAGGTATTTTTATCAGAATAAACAGATCTATTATCACCAAAGCTATGAATGATAGTAAAGCTATTTGAGCCAAAATACCAACCAGAGGCAGGTGATTTCCTGCCACAAGCAGAATAATAACAGCTGATGCTGCATACATCAATCTGCTACTGAAGTAGTATATATGTCTCTGCTTTTTCATCTTAACTGTTTAGCGTGGCACCTCTGCCGAATCTACAATATGTTGTATAACCATAGAAGCTGTTATTCCCTCCATCTCCTTTTCGGGAGTAAGTATTACCCTGTGTGCCAGCACTGGCAATATCACTTTTTTAATATCGTCGGGAGTTACAAAGTCCCGTCCGTTGATGGCTGCAAATGCTTTGGCACTATTAAGCACTGCTATCGATGCCCTCGGACTTGCACCCAGGTAGAGCGAGTTGTTGTTGCGGGTGTTGGTAATAATAGTGGCGATATATCTCATCAGGTTATCATCAACAACCACCTTGCGCACCACCTCTTGAAATTTTGTTATTTCTGATGCTTCAATAACAGGCTCAATGTGGTCGGTCTCTTTGGCCGATTGGCGGATACTTGCATTGCGGATTATATTGAACTCCTCGTCGATATTTGGATATTTTATGTCGAGTTTGAATAGAAATCTGTCCAGCTGCGCCTCGGGTAGGCGGTATGTGCCTTCGTGCTCCACAGGGTTTTGGGTTGCAATAACCATAAATGGCGAGTCGAGCAATCGCGTAACGCCATCGGTGGTTACCTGCCTCTCTTCCATCACTTCAAACAGTGCGGCCTGGGTTTTGGCGGGTGCCCTATTAATCTCATCTATCAATACGATATTTGAAAAAATGGGTCCTTTATTAAACTCAAACTCTGATGTTTTACTGTTGAAAATCGTGGTTCCCAGCACATCTGAAGGCATAAGGTCGGGGGTGAACTGTATGCGAGAAAAATCGGTATTGATAGATTTTGCCAGCAACTTTGCCATCAATGTTTTTGCAACGCCCGGCACGCCCTCGATAAGCACATGACCATTGGCAAGAATTGCCGTTAGCAGAAGGTCGAGCACCTCCTCTTGTCCTACTATAACTTTGGTGATTGACTCCTTTAGCTTGTAAACCAAGTGGTTGAGTTGGTCCAAATCTATTCTTGACTGGTATTGTATATCCTGTTCCATAGCAGATTAGTTACTAAGTTGATTAAATATTTCTATTGTTTTGTTTAGCTTAATTAGTTGCCCCTCGCCAATCGAGTTGTGCGATGCAGCATATTGTCCCACTTCCACTATTGCAGTGATGGTTCGCTCGGGCACGCCACTTTTAGCCGATAGTTGTATTATCTTTTCGGGAATATTATCCTCCAACGAAATGTAGTATTTTCTTCTCACGCCATCTTTGAATAGTTGGTACTGTTTCATGGCAATATCCCTATGGCTTTTACGCATAAAATAGAGTCGCCCCAGGTTTTTGACAAAAGATAGCGATTGGTTGTTGTAAATAGCCGGCTCGGGAATTATGCGTTGTCGGCGGCGCAGCTCCAGCAGTGTATATATTATTAACACAGCCCACAATAGATACCAAGCCTTCTTAACCATTGGATTTACAATGATATAGGTGATGGGCGAAAAGGAGGTACTATTTATGGCTTTGCTATATTCATCCCAATAGGTTGGTAGTATGGATAACTCGGCCAAGCAGTCAAATGCATATTTGTAGTTTGACTGGTCAACGAGATGGTAATTAGTGAATACCATTGGTTTGCAGTGATAAAATATGCTTCCTGCGCCTACTTTTTTTGCTACAAATATTGGTAAGCTATCATTGATTGTCGATAGTATTATGGTGCTGTCGTTATTAACATTAAATGATTGATTGTCGATAGCTTTATTGAATATATATTTTTTATTAGCAATACTCAAACTAATTGTGTCAGAGTGGGTAAAAAAGAGTGTGGTGTCAATATGTTGCTTAATTCCAAGTAGTTCGGATATATTTTCTGAAATATTTTTTGCCGATATTAACACGTTGCATCCCGCCTCTACCTTATTTTTTAACAGATTTAGTTTGCTGTCGTTCATATTTACCGATTCATCAATAATAATAATATTGAATAAACTGGTTTTTGTAGTATCTTTTAAAAATGGGTCGTAATTTTCCCATAAATCATATGTTTTCTTATTGGGAAATGATTTTCCCATCTGTTCGTGTAAAATCATGCAACCCAGCGGCTTAGAGTGCTTACTGCTATAACTGGGTGTCCAATCTATTTGGGCAGGTGCATATATCATTGATATTATGTAAATGCCAACTACTACTATTGCTACTATCCACCAACCTTTAACTTTCATTGTATCACCTGTTTAGTTATTGATTGGTATTGATTATTCAACTTTGTGAATAGCTGTTCATCCACACTAAAATGGCCATACCAACAATACTCATAGTTGAGGGTTGCATCTTTAAATGGCTTATATAGAGAGTTTTTGCGCATCTCATTAAGGTAATCGCTATTTGTTTTTTTAGGGTGCCACTTAATTGCCCCTGCTTTGTTGAGAAGTTGTAGTAATATTAAATATTGAACCCTTATGGCCTCGCGGTAAGCTCCATGTTTTATATAGAGTTGCTCCATTGCTTTAAGGTCTGTATTGTCAATGTTCTCAATTTCAGAGTATTGTATCAGTTTGTGTTCTTTGGGTCTTAATAGCGATAAGTTAAGGTTGAAGCCTCCAATATTTAGTGCTATAAGAACCACCACTATAGCTGCTATAATAATTAGTAAAGCTATAACAACCGGACTAATAGTTGATACAGCATTAAATAGGTATGACAGAGCATTTAAAATATAGTACCACCAAGAGGTTGACTGTTTTGTATGTTCGTAGTCAAATTTTGGTGATGTAAAATATTGCTCCATATCCATTTCCGAAGGACATCTGGATATGGAGTCTTCAACAGAGTAGGAATAGATTTCCTGTTGCGCCCACATAGCTGATGAGCACAACAATAGAAAAAACAACAGTACAATATGTTTTATATTATATCTGCTTTTCATCTGTAATAGTACTAATTTCGTTTAGTATAGTTCTATTCTCTTTCTTCTCTCTAAGACTGAAAAAAATGAACCCTACAGCTAAAGTGGTTATTATACTCAGCCAAGCCTCAGCCACTGCAGATATAGCAGTTATAATAAGAATAAAATTATCGTTTGCTAGCTCTTGGAGTGCATCTCCTGTAGCGTGCAAAGCTTTAATCATGCCGTAAATAAATGCGGGTATTGAAAATAATCCCGATAATATTGATTGTAATATTGAGGCTATTAGTATAATCCCGAATGTACTCCACCAGTTAGAAGAGATTAAAAATCTTGCTCTTTTAATTGATTGCCATATAGATGCATTTTCAAATATGATTGCAGGTGCTATAAGAAGAGCTACCACAGTAAACCATATTCCGGGCACTATTAATAATATTAAACCTATAATTATTAATATCAAATATAAAACAGAGGCTCCTAAAATTGTTCCAATCTTTGTTTTAATACCTTGCCATATATCATTGTTGCTGAAGTTACCTTTCCCCTTTTGGTAGTATTGGTGCATGTACTCCAGTGTAACAATGGTTATAAGTATAGATGTTATAATTGCGAATACCATCAAAATAGGATACCATACCGAAAGTTCGGTCGATGAATGATCTGATTCTCCGGCAATAATAGTTTTAATACTGTCAAATATGGTACCTTTTACGTACAATGATTTTATAATACCATAGATTACCGATGGTATTAGAGCAAATACTGCCAATGATTTAATTAATGGAACGAATTCGCTTCTCAAGAAATCAAACACAATGCTGATAGAATCGCTGAAATCACGTTCTTTGTCAAAATCAATCTTTTGTAATGTTTTCATAGTCTCTTTTTTCTTTAGATATTTGATGTGGGTAAATTACAAAATACCATATTATGAGTGTTAATGATAGTACTATTATTGTTAAATTTAATAATAACGGCATCTCTTTGTAATGCCGTGTTATATACGCCTCTATAAATCCTGCAATAATGAATACAGGCACTAATCCTATAAGCATAATAACTCCCTCTTTAGCTGCTTTCTTGAACGATTCTTTGCGAGAATGGGTGCCCGGAAAAAATATATTTGCTCCTAGTGCCAATCCTGCTGCACCGGCAAGCACAATTGCCGAAAGCTCTAATGTGCCGTGAATCATAATTGCCAAAGTGGATGTGAATAGTAAATCCTGATTAAGAAAATAGGCCTGAAACACTCCTACCATTAATCCATTGTTGATGAGGTAGTATATTGTGCCTAGAGGCGATAGTATTCCGAAGAGAAATGTTAGAAATGCCACCATAATATTATTCATGGTAATTGTGACAAACATTACGCTCTCTTCCATCTTGGAATAGATGCCCATTGGGTCGTTCTTATCGATATTATCCTGAGTTACTGCTATGTAATGCTCGCCAAGTACCGAGTTTGCCACCCTGCTCTCTTCGGCAAATGAGAGAAGACCAATAATAATGCTTACCACAAATATTAGAAGTGATATAAGCATGTATTTACGATGCTTGTAAAATAGTTGCGGTATGCTGGTTGTGAAAAGTGTAACGAACCGCGATGTTTTTTCATCGGGTACTCTATTTATTTTTTGGTGTATGTTAAGTGCCAGCAGATTAAGATATTGTGATGTTTCGGAGCCGGGATAGTATGTGTTGCTGTAAGCCAAATCGCTGGTTATCTCCATATATAAATCGACCATACGGTCGGCTTCAATTGAGGCACTATTGGTGAATGCCTTATCTATTGCCTCCCATTTTTGTTTATTCCGCTTTATAAAAACTATCTCTTTCACAGATTTACAGTATTTAGGACAATGCTAAAATACTATTTTTTTCTGTTTAATAATTCTTTAATGTGTTTTTCATAATTAATAGCCATGTTTTTTGCCGAAAACTGGCTTTCTATTTTTTCTGATGCTGCCTTGCCCATTTTATTGCGTAGTTCTTGGTCATCGAGTTCTATCAAATGTTTAGCCAACTGTTTTGAGTCGCGTGGTGTATATATAAATCCTTCAACTCCATTTTCTATTATCTCGGGCACGCCATTTACTCTGGTGCTAACTACCGGTAACCCCATATACATCGCTTCCAATATGCTATTAGGCATACCTTCGAAGAGGGATGATAGCGCAAATATGTGCGATGAGTTAAGAAGCGACTCCACATCATCCACAAATCCTATGAGTTTTACATAGTCGGATATGCCATGAGCTTCGATTCGTGACTGAAGTGCAGCATGCTCTTTACCTTCACCGGCAATTATAAATCGGTAATGTGGTTTTGATTTTAGTACTTCAGCAGCTGCATCTATCAGTGTTTCAAGGTTTTTCTGCTTTGCCAGGCGTGTTGTTGCAGTTACTATTATGTTATCTCCATTTATGGCAAACCATTTCGATAAATCCATCTTTTGGGTGCCTAGCACTTTTAATTGCAAGCCATTATGTACCACTCTCACATAGTCGTTACTCCACCATCCGTAGCTGTCGTAAAGGTTTTTGAGCGATAGGGTATTTGTTATTATTGCATCGCACATTTTGGTAAACGTGAGGCGATATTTAAGCGAATTGCCTATTCTGTTAATGCCTTGGCGTGCAACTATTAACGGGAAACCTGGTTTTGAAAGCGATCGGGCAAACCCGCTTGCCCTCACATCCCTATTCTGACAAGCTATTATTACGTCGGTTCTATTTCTTTTCAGGAAAATTTTTAACTGGGTAACTCCTAATATTGAGAAGTCGGTATGTATGGTAAACGGTTGAAAATTGATACCTGCTTTAATGGCCGCTTTATGAATTTTTGAATTGGAAAAACTTCCCACAGTCACATTGTGTCCGAGGCTTTCAAGCTCTTTGGCAGCTAGTATCATCCACTTTTCTCCTCCACCCCATTTTTTCCTGCCTATAGAATTTAGTATCAATATATTCATTTGTTTCTATTCTTTCTAATCGTCAAAGATATGGTTTAATAAGTATTATTCTATCTTTGTAAGTTCTATAATTTGTTTAGAAATTGAGGATTGTGAAAAAATAAGTGGTATAAGCACCCTTTTTTTTATGGTTTGGGTTATTGTGTTTATATGAGAATTTTAGTCACTGGAGCAGCCGGATTTATTGGCTTTCACGTTGTGCAGAGTTTAGCTGCATCAGGTCATTATATTATTGGTATTGATAATATAAACAACTATTACGATGTAAATCTTAAATTTGCTCGACTTGCTGAAAGTGGCATCTCAAATGATGATATTATTGATAATAAACCTGTAAAAAGTAGTAAGTTCCCCACCTATTACTTTGTGAAGATTGATATTACTGATGCCAATCAGCTTAATTTGCTTTTTCTTGAACATAAATTTACCCATGTCATAAATCTTGCTGCTCAGGCGGGTGTGCGCTACTCGTTGGAAAATCCGCTAACATATATTCAAACCAATATTCTGGGTTTTACTAACCTACTTGAAGCTTGCAGATACGGTGACGTTAAGCATCTTGTGTATGCAAGTTCGAGCAGCGTATATGGCGATGATGCCCCTGTGCCCTATAAGGAGAGCGATCCGGCTAATCACCCCGTGAGCCTATATGCCGTTACAAAAAAAACCAATGAGTTGCTGGCCTATTCCTACAGCAAATTATTTGGTATTCCTACTACCGGAATTCGTTTTTTCACTGTTTATGGCCCATGGGGGAGACCCGATATGGCGCCGTGGCTCTTTTTGTCGGCCATCACTAAATCTGAGCCGGTTAAAGTGTTCAATAACGGAAATATGGAGCGCGACTTTACCTATATAGATGATATTGTAGAGGGGGTTTTGCGCATTTTGCATCATCCACCGGAAGGAGAAATTCCACAGTCGGTTTATAATATTGGATGCTCATCACCTGTCAATTTATTGAAATTTATACGCATAATAGAACAGGTTGTGGGGCATGAAGCACTCATCAAACTTGCTGATATTCAGCCTGGTGATGTTCATTCAACATATGCCGACACATCAAAACTTGAGTCAGCCTTAGGTTATCGGCCCACAACCACAGTAGAAAAGGGTGTGCTAGAATTTTATAAGTGGTATAGAGCCCATTCGGCCCATAGCTATAAAGTGGTTGGAAGATAGAATATGTAATCTCAACTGATATTCTGCTTATTTGGTAAGTGTTTTCTGCTATTATATAGATTTATGTTTGTAGAATGTTGGAAAAAGTTGAATATTTATAGAAAATATATTTTTTGTAGATGAGCAATAAGAGTAATATAGAATACTTAAGTGTTATCATAACTACTTATAATCAGCCTGAGTGGTTAGAGAAAACACTTGTAGGCTTTTTGTATCAGGATACCCGTGAATTTGAAGTTGTGATTGCTGATGATGGCTCCGACGAACGCACAAAAAAGGTTATTGATGATTTTAGGCAACGCTCATCCTTCGAAATTCAGCATATATGGCACCCCGATAATGGATTCGATAAATGCGGCATCCTTAATAAAGCCATATTAGCATCAAAATATGACTACCTTCTTTTTACCGATGGTGATTGTATCCCGCGCAACGATTTTATATCGGTGCATCTGACCCAGGCAACCCGAGGCAGGTTTTTAAGTGGTGGTTACTTCAAACTCAACGATAAGGTATCGCATATTGTAGGAGAAAAAGAGATAGAGTTGCAGGAGCCATTTTCGCCAAAGTGGCTGATAAAACATGGTCAGGAGTTTACCTATAAGATGCTTAAGTTCGTCAATGTTCCATTCTGGGAGCGTACTTTTAATGCCATTACTATTACCAAACCAACATGGAACGGTCATAATGTTAGTGGTTTTAAAGATGATATTATTGCAGTGAATGGTTATAACGAAGAGATGCAGTATGGAGGCTTAGACCGTGAACTGGGCGAAAGGCTTGAGAATTATGGCGTTAGAGGTAAGCAGGTTCGTTACTCAGCAATATGTGTTCATCTCGACCATTCGCGTCCTTACCGTAATAAGAGAGATCTTTCGAACAATAGAGC
>CAZWOA010000052.1:15124-23520 GCA_964635545.1 uncultured Marinilabiliaceae bacterium | reverse complement strand
CTAATTTATTGCATATCAGTGATATCTACTTTCATTCCCTCTTTTAGTTTCGATGTGGGGTTGATAACCACTAACTGCCCCTCTTCAAGTCCGTCATGTATAATTTGGAAGTCGTGATTTATTTTTGAGCCGATGGTAATTTTCTTTGAGGAGATAGTCATATCATCAGCAATAACCCAAACTTTTGCTGTTTTAACACTGTTTTCCATAATTAAAGCTGATGCTGGTATGACTACCGATTCTATTTTTACACTTCCGAAATTGGTTATGGTACCTTGAAGACCAGGAGTTAAGAGATGGGCATTATTGGTATATGCGGTACTATCGAAGTGGGCGATAATATTGGTTACCTTGCCTGACGATGGCGATATTTCCACCTTTGAAATACCTATTATGCTATTTCTATTGCTGACGTTAAATGCAAGAGTATCAGATTGTTGGATGTGTGGTAATAGCCTGGAAGGAATACTGAAATATGCTTTGTTTTGACCATTACCATTAAAACTTATAACCGATTTGCCCGAAGTAATATATTCTCCTTCATCGAAATATGTTTTGCCGATTACTCCGTCCATTGGTGCTATTATACGATTGGCATCTACTTGCACCTGAATTGCATCCACTTGCTGGGTTATGCTAAGGTATTCTGCCTCTGTTTTATCGTAGTCGCGCTGTTTGAAATCGCCTATAAGCAGTAGCTTCTCCTCGCGTTTAAGTTTTCTGAATATATTGGTTTGAATTTTTCTAAGCGAATCTAAACTTCTATTTAATTTTTCAGCCTTTAGTTCAGCCAAAATCTGGTTTTTTTTAACCGGAGTATTTTCGTCTATTACAAATGATAACAGCCCGTCGGCAGCAAATCCAAATTCTTTTTCAAAATGTGGAATTATAGTAGCATTAAACATTGCGTCCGACTCTTGAAACTCTGCTTTTGCTGCTTTAACATGCAAAAATTTCGACTTTTTATTCTCCTCTCTGCACCTGCAACCTGCCAACCCGATAAGCGCAATTGCTACAGTACATAGAACTTTTGTTTTCATTTGACAATTGAGGTCTATGTTGGTTTCAAAAAATAAAAGTTACAGATTGCTTTTCAATAACGAAAAACAATCTGTGCTATTTTGCTATTAAATTATTCGGCAGGAGTGCGTGTTCCCATAATGTCGCGATCGAACATATAAAGACTGCCACTACCAACCAGTTTTAGGTTGTCGATAATGGTTTGAACGCTTGATTCCTCTTCAATCTGCTCGTTAACAAACCACTGGATCCATGCAAATGTGGTGTGATCTTTCTCTTCAAGGCATAGTTCCACAATTTTGTTGATAGATGCGGTAACATAACGCTCATGGTCAAGTACCTGATCGAATAGTTGTACTACTGACTTGTAGTTGCCTTCAGGTTTTTCAAATGAGCTAATAATGGCATGTCCACCCCGCTCGTTAATATACTTAATGAATTTAAGCATGTGCATATGCTCCTCCTCGGCCTGTGCAAACAGCCATTCCGACACTCCTTTAAATCCGTTTACCTCGGCCCAACTAGCCATGGCAAGATAAAGATTTGATGAAAATCCCTCTTTTTCAACCTGTTGTATTAGGGCTTCTTCGATTTTTTTATTCAGCATAATGGTAAAATTAATTGGTTTTTTGAATTAATAAAGATAATAGGTTTACTTTAATTGTGCGATATTATTTTCTTATTTTTGTGTTAAAGGCATATATTTGTCGTTGTTACTTCAATTTTGTTTAATTCTGATGTTTTTTTTGAGTGATAATCTCTTTTGATAATAGGTGTAAAACATTGATAGCATGAAACTTTGTATTGCCGAGAAACCGTCAGTTGCCGGTGAAATAGCCCAAGTGATAGGTGCTTCGCAGCGTCGCGACGGCTACTACGAGGGTAATGGCTATTGTGTAACCTGGACTTTTGGGCACTTATGCACTTTAAAGGAGCCGCACGACTATCTGCCCGAGTGGAAGCGCTGGTATCTATCGTCGTTGCCTATTATCCCTTCACGCTTTGGAATTAAAATAATTGAAAATAAAGGTGTTGAGAAGCAGTTCAACGTAATCCGATCGCTTGTTGAAAAGGCCGATGAGGTGATAAACTGCGGTGATGCCGGTCAGGAGGGGGAACTTATACAGAGATGGGTACTGCAGAAAGCCGGCATGAAATGTCCTATGAAACGGCTGTGGATATCATCGCTCACCGAAGAGGCTATCCGTGAGGGATTTGTGAAACTAAGAGAGGGTAACGAATTCGATAAATTATATGCTGCCGGCAGCTCTCGCGCCATAGGCGACTGGCTTTTGGGTATTAATGCCACCCGCCTTTATACCCTTAAATATGGCCGCCAGAAGCAGGTGCTCTCCATTGGGCGTGTGCAAACTCCCACGCTTGCCCTTATTGTGCAACGATATAAGGAGATTGAGAATTTCGTTCCGGAGCCTTTCTGGGAGCTAAAAACAAAATATAGGGGCGTAATATTTTCGGCTGCCAAAGGGCGCTATGCATCGGTAGAGGCAGGACAAAAAGAGCTGGATGCCATTAAAGATTCGCTGTTTGAGATAACCGATATCACCCGCAAAGAGGGGAAAGAGGGTGCGCCACGACTTTTCGACCTCACTTCGCTGCAGGTGGAGTGTAACCGTAAGTATGGCTTTTCGGCCGAGGAGACTCTAAATACTATTCAAAGTCTCTATGAGAAGAAGCACACCACCTATCCGCGTGTGGATACCACCTATCTTAGCGATGATATTTACCCCAAGATTGAGGGAATAATGAAAGGGCTTACGCCTTATAAGCAGTTTACAGAACCATTGCTGAAATCAAAAATACGTAAAAGCAAAAAGGTGTTCGATAATAGTAAAGTTACTGATCACCATGCAATTATACCTACTGGTGTTGAGCCGTCATCAAGCCTTAGTCGTAACGAAAAGTTGGTGTTTGACTTAATTGCACGCCGTTTTATAGCCAACTTTTATCCCGATAGCACCGTGGCCACCACAACAGTGAATGGTGTGGCAGCCGATGTGGATTTTAAGGCCGGAGGTAAGCAAATCCTTGAGCCGGGGTGGAGGGTGCTGTTCCAAACTCCCGATAAGAAACAGAGTGAAGAGGATAAGGATGAGGACTCTAAAGGCGAGGAAGATAACGATATTATGCCCGCTTTCGAGAAAGGGGAGAAGGGCGAGCATGAGCCGCAACTGATGGAGAAGCAAACCCAGCCGCCAAAGCTTTATACCGAGGCCACACTGCTACGAGCCATGGAGACAGCAGGTAAACAGGTGGAAGATGATGAGTTGCGCGATGTGATGAAGGAAAACGGTATAGGAAGGCCGTCAACACGAGCTAATATTATCGAAACTCTCTTTCGCCGCAAATATGTGATGAAGCAGAAGAAAAATCTTATCCCTACCGTCACCGGTATTCAACTTATTGATGCCATTAAGGATGAGTTGCTGAAATCGGTTGAGCTTACAGGGCTGTGGGAGAAGAAGTTGCGTGAGATTGAAAAGGGAGAGTATGATGTGGCGGCTTTTATGGAAGAGCTTAAGCAGATGGTGGTTGATGTGGTGCATCTGGTGAAGAATGATTATAGCATAAGCGCCATCGAGATTGTGGAGGAGGAGAAGCCGGAAGAGAAACCATCAAAAGAGAAAAAAAGTAGCGATGGTGACCTGCCTTTATGCCCGCGATGTGGAACCGGCAAAATGGTGAAAGGCAAGTCGGGATGGGGATGTAGCAGTTATAAGGAAGGCTGCAAAACAGTGATTCCGTTCACCATATTTGGAAAAAAAATTACAGAGACTCAATTTAAACAGTTGATAACCAAGGGTAAAACCGGTGTTATTAAAGGGTTTGATTTTGATGGAGTGAAGACCGATGGAGTGCTATCACTCGACGATTCGTTTAACCCGGTTGTAGAACGTGCCGAAGTGAAGGAGTTGAAATGCCCGTCGTGCAAAAGTGGTATTATCATAAAAGGAAAAACAGCCTACGGATGTAATAATTTTAATAATTGCAAGGTTAGAATTCCATTTGAATATATGGGAAAAGTGCTTACTCAAAATCAGCTTGAACAACTTGTAGAGAAAGGCGAAACATCAGAAATAAAAGGATTTATACAAGCTGATGGGACTAAAATTAATGGTAGGTTAAGTTTTGATGAAATGTATAATATTGTATATAAATAGTTAAAAAGTAAAGGTAATCTAAGATTTATAGATTTTTTTGAAACCTTTTTTAAGATTAGGGAGTATTAGCATATGAATAGTTTTTATGCCCTAAGTTTTAAGATGAATAGTAAGTTTAAATTGATTCTGTTGTTTGCTGTTGTGGTGGTGTTGGGATGTGAGTTTCATTCTGATGATCAGAAAATTGCAGTGCAGCAACGTGTGTTTCAGAACAATAAATTTCAGATAATCTTAAAATCATATGACTCAATTTGCAGTACCGAAAAACTGGATACCAACTGCTACCTCGTTGTAGGAACGAAAGCTTATCGCGATGGTTTTAAACTTTTACGCCAGGGTAAAATGCGGGAGGCCAACCAACTGCTATCTCTATCCGATAAATCTTTCTCGAAGATAGATTACGCAATAGGTAAAGGGTATGCCAATCTGGTAAAGGCTGATAGCTATCAACTACTCGAAATGAGCGACTCTGCCCTTTGGCATTATTCCCTATCTAAGAATTACTTTGCAGCGCAGAAAGATACCTTGGGAATGATTATTACTTGCAATAATTTGGGAATTTATCTTTTTGAACTGGGAGCACTTTCATTTGCGTATGATAATTATTTGAATGCCAGGGATTTCACGGTGCCATCTACTCCGCACTGGCTGGTTACAGAGTTTAATATAGCCAACTATCTTATCGAAACTAAAGATAGTGCATCATTAGCGCAAGGGCATGAAATATTACTGCAACTGTTAGATCATACCGATATTCTTGATTCGCTTAACTTCTCGCGCATATACAACAGCCTTTCAAGCACCGAGATTAAATTTTTCAATGGCAATAAGGCATTAGAGTACATTGAGAAATCTATTGCTTATATGCCGGGAGCAGATTTTTCTTATATTCACATTCAGTATCTCAATAAAGCCCATGCACTGTTGCTTACCGGTAGGAAGAGTGAATATGAAAAGATAATGAATGAGTTGGAGAGTCAATATGATGAGATGCGGCTAAATGGAAAGCAGCACTATATGATTTTACGAATGATGGAAGGAGTGCCACCTGAGCAAAATTATGTAGGTCGTTTTCTGGCCATTTCCGACACAATAATGGATAGGGGATATTCTAATAAGCAATCTATTATTCTACAGAGGTTTGAAAATGAGGCTAAACAACAAGAAATTGATGTGTTGGCCAAGTTAAATCATAACCAGAATGAGAGAATGCGTTATAATGCAATTGCAACTTCTATAATTTCATTTTTGCTTGCGATACTTGGTGTGCTTATTGTTTTTATGTACCGTGCAGGTAAGCGCTGTCGCCATTCGCGTGAGCTTCTTAAACTTGAGAAGGAGAAGACCAGCAATATGAATGTGGAACTAACAGAGGCTCTACATATCAAAAATAGACTTATGGCCATTGTGGCGCATGATATTCGTGGGCCTGTGGGTGGTTTGCTGCAGTTGGTGGATGTCTATTCGCAAATGCGTGATATATCAGCTGATGATCTAAATAAGCTCTTATCTAACCTTAAACAGGCTTCTACGTCGGTATATTACCTGCTCGACAACCTGCTTTTATGGGCCAATAATCAGAATAATGAAAATCATTTTGTGCCTTCATTGCAGTGTGTGAAGCCTGTGTTGGATGCTGCCATTGAAGATGTTAGAAGTTGGGCTGTGCTCAAAAATATAAACATTGAGTTGGAATGTGATGGGGATATTGATGCTTTTCTTGATGATAATATGGTTAAGACAGTGGTGCGTAATCTGATATCAAACTCAATCAAATTCTCTGATTATAATTCCTCTATTTTAGTCAAAGCATATCGCGAGAATAATGCACTCACTGTAAGGGTTAAAGATAGCGGTAAGGGAATGAGCAAGGAGGTGTTGGATATGTTGTTTCATTCAGCTGAGAGGAATAATAAAGAATCGGGACATAGAAATGGTTTTGGCTTGCTGGTGTGCCGTGATTTTGTTGATCGTCATGAAGGTAGAATGTGGGCAGAGTCAGTAGTGCGTCAAGGTACTTCGGTGTTTTTTACTATTCCTGATAAGATATTGGTCAATAATGTCCAAGTTGAAGAGCCTGTTATGGCATCGAACTATAAATAATTGCCGGTTTTTACTCCAATAAACGCTAATTATCATTATATTACCCATTAAAACTGCATAGTGTCAATTTGATGTTGTGCAGTTTGTTGCGTTTAGTTATTTTTGTCTCTCTGTTTAACTCTTTATTTTTACAACTATGAGTTTATTGTTTCGTATTGCCATCATAATGCTTCTGTCTATTATAACAGTACTACCTGCCCATTCGCAAGAGAAAATAGTAGAGGGAGGCAATACGTATCTGCTTCATAAAGTAAAGAAAGGTGAGGGACTTTATCGCCTTAGCGTAATATATGGTGTGGCTCAGCAGGATATTATTAATGCAAATCCCGATATTGAGACTCAGGGTCTTAAAGAGGACTCATTGGTGCGTATTCCGCAGAAAAAGGGTGATGGGAAAGCGGCTACCACTGCTGAGCAAAAGCGCGATGAGGTGGTTAAACCTGTAGCTTCCGATGTAGTGAATGGTAAATTTATATATCACACCGTAGAAAAAGGCGAAACTCTTTATGCACTTTCACGCAGATTTAATATTCCTGTTGCTGATTTAATTAAATATAATCCAGGAAGCGATCAATACCTGGCCGAAGGTTCTGTATTTAAAATTCCGGTAGTTGATAATGGTGAGGTAGTTCAATATAAGGATGTTAAACAAAATGTTTCTGCTGATTTAGATAACTCAAAATATTTGCTTCATACGGTTGCAGCCGGTGAAACTTTATACCGTATTGCACTTCAATATCAGGTTTCAGTAGCTGATATTACTGCTGCAAATCCATTTTTGGATGTTAACAATATTCCACAAGGTGCACAGATTAGAATACCAAAAACAAAAGAGCCTGAAGCTGTTGAATCGGCTGATTCACGGTTCCTTATTCATAAAGTGCAACAGGGCGAATCGCTGTTTTCAATAGGTCAAAAATATAACCGATTAGTTATTGAACTACGTTTAGCCAACGATAATATCAAAGAGAATAATATATCTACCGGACAGGAAATTCGTATTCCCAAGCAGCCGGTGGATCTGTTGCTTTATAAACATTCGCTTTTCATATCGCATAAGGTGAAGAAAAAAGAGACTCTTTATGGTATCTCAAAGCAATATGGTGCTGATATAGATGTGGTGAAACTGGTGAATAAAGATATTGACTTTTCATCATTAAGTAAGGGTGATATGTTGCTTGTGCCAACTGCCAACTGGTATTCGGAACTATTTAAAACCAGTGATGTGGTTAAGGTGGAGAGCGATAAAATAGATCAGTCCACAGAGGAAGCTGCAACTGTTGGTCCATGCCGGCCCGATACCAGATATGGAACTCCTATCATAAATGTGGCTCTTATGTTGCCGTTTGATTATGCTACATACAGATATGTGAAAAACATGCCCGATACGGTGCGCACAGAGGCTCACGTGGCGCTGGTTGCCAAATCAAGATCGTATATCGAGTTTTATGAGGGCGCACTTATGGCAATCGATTCAATGAAAAAGAGTGGTACTTCTGTGAATTTGTATGTGTATGATTCTCAGCGTGATTCTACTCTTTTCAGCAGGGTGACATTGCGACCTGAGTTTGAGAAAATGAATCTTATCATTGGTCCTTCATCAATCAATACTATGGCACCTATTGCCCGTTTTGCCAAAGAAAAGCGAATTCCGGTGGTGTTCCCATTCTCTGCCATTGATGGTTCAATACGTAATAATCCTTATGTTTTTCAAGCCAGTCCGGTTGATTCGCTTTACCGTCGTGCCGCTGTTACTCAGCAACTTAAGGATGTGGGTAATGGTAAGGTTTATGTGCTTACAACAGGCAGTACTCACCCCTTTGAGGTAGCTGTGATTAACGATATTAAGTCGATAATGTCATCAGGTCAGTTGGCTAATAGGCCGCAGGTGGTGTATCAGAGGTATTCGCAACGTGATATCAATGAGTTTGCCGGACATCTGAATCCCGAGGAGGAGGTTGTGATAATAGTGCCCAGCGTAGAAGAGGCTAAGGTGAGCCGTATGCTAACCAATCTTGGGCTGGTGTCGGAGCGGGCAAAGGCTAAAATTACTGTGTGGGGCTATTCGGAATGGCTTCGTTTCCAGACTTTTGA
>CAZWOA010000052.1:10829-15024 GCA_964635545.1 uncultured Marinilabiliaceae bacterium | reverse complement strand
AATTACGGTCAGCACTTCCAAAAATGCTTAGATGGTTATAATCCCAATCTGCTACAAACCAATTTTAGGTTTACGCATATCACTAATTGGGGAGGTGCATATAATAGCGGCCTTGTTAAGGTTCACTTCAATCGTAATTACCATACAGTAGTTGTGCCTGCTATTTAGGTAGGAATCAATCAAAATATGTAAATTTTTTTAAATGGTTTCAGTAAATCAGCTGACCGTCGAATTTGGCGGATTCTTTCTTTTTGAAGATATAACTTTCAATATAAATCCCCGTGACAGGGTAGGCTTGACGGGTAAAAATGGTGCCGGAAAATCTACAATGTTAAAAATTATTGTGGGTGAGCAGCAACCATCATCCGGCACAATAGGTATGCCTAAGGATTTCACCATCGGATACCTGCCCCAGCACATGAAGCATGATAACTCGCGCACTGTGGTTAATGAGGTTGAACTTGCTTTTGGTGAGCTTAAATCGTTGCAAACCGACATTGCTGCACTTAGCGAAGCAATTGCCACCCGCACCGATTACGATAGCGAGGATTATCTAAATATTATACATAAACTAAGCGAGAAGAATGAGCGGTATGATATGCTTGGCGGTGCCAACTATCGTGGAAAGATTGAGACTACGCTTAAGGGACTTGGTTTTGAGCAGAGTGATTTTGAGCGCAATTGTGGTGAGTTTAGCGGTGGATGGCGTATGCGTATCCAGCTTGCTAAGATATTGCTTAGTTCGCCCAACCTTTTCCTTCTCGATGAGCCTACCAACCACCTTGATATTGAGTCTATTCAGTGGCTTGAAGATTTCTTGAAGAATTATAATGGAGGTGTGGTAATCATTTCGCACGATAAAGCATTTCTTGATAATATTACAACCCGCACTATCGAGATATCTCTTGGAAAGATTTACGACTATAAAGCCAACTATTCGCGTTTCTTGGTGTTGAGGCAGGAGAGACGCGAGCAGCAGCTTAATGCCTATCGCAATCAGCAGAAGATGATTGAAGAGACAGAAAAGTTTATCGACCGTTTCAGATATAAGGCTACTAAGGCGGTGCAGGTGCAAAGCCGTATAAAACAGCTTGATAAGGTTGAACGAATCGAGGTTGATGAATTTGATACTTCGGCACTTAATATCCGTTTCCCGGTGGCACAGCGGTCGGGAAATGTGGTGGTGCAGGGTAAAGGTGCATCAAAGAGTTATGGCGATCGTCTAATTCTTAGCGATGTTGATTTCACTGTTGAGCGGGGCGAGAAGGTCTGTTTTGCAGGGCGTAATGGCGAAGGTAAAACAACGATGGTCCGTATGATTATGGGTGAGACAGATTTTACAGGTACTCTAACCATAGGACATGGAGTTAAGATTGGCTATTTTGCACAGAATCAGGCTGATATGCTTAATCCCAATTTTACAGTGCTCGAAACTATCGACCATGTGGCTGTGGGTGATATACGCACAAAGATTCGTGACATACTCGGTGCGTTTATGTTTAGTGGCGATGATGTGGATAAGAAGGTGTCGGTGCTGTCGGGTGGTGAACGCACCAGGCTTGCAATGATTAAGTTGCTGCTTGAGCCGGTTAACCTCCTTATTCTGGATGAGCCAACCAACCACCTCGATATGAGGTCGAAAGAGATATTGAAACAGGCAATACGCGATTTTGATGGTACAGCTATTATAGTGTCGCACGACCGTGAATTTCTTGACGGCTTGGTGACAAAGGTGTACGAATTCAGAAATAAAAAAATGAAAGAGCACCTTGGCGGAATATATGACTTTTTGCAAGCACGAAAATTGGAGAGTTTCCGTGAACTTGAACAGCAAAAAAGTGTTATTCATAAAGAGAGTGTCTCTAAAGTTGCAACCGACAATAAACTGTCGTTTGAAGAGTATAAAGAGCTTAACCGCAAAATAAGGAAGAGCGAACAGCAGGTGGAGACGGCCGAGAAGAATATTTCCAAATATGAGAAGGAGATAGAGGAGATGACCGAAAAGATGAATAATCCGCAATTTGCTTCGGATGAGTCACTTTTTGCAGACTTTAAGGTTGTTCAGGATAAACTTGAGAAAGAGCTCTCGTTATGGGAGGAGTATAATATGGAACTGGAAGAGTTACAAGCACAAAAAAACGATTAATATGGAATCAGAATACATCTTTGGCATTCGTGCCATCCTTGAGGCAATGGCTGCCGGTAGGGATATATCAAAAATAGTGGCTAAAAAAGGCCTTCAGGGCGATCTTTACAAAGAGCTGAAAGAGGCGTGCACAAAAAATGAGGTTAAAATTCAGTTCTCGGAGCCTGATGTGCTCGACCGCATCACCAAGAGTAACCACCAGGGGGTTATAGCTTTTGTAAACCCGGTGAAGTATCAGGAACTTGAGGATATTTTACCTGCAATAGTTGCACGTGGCGAACAGCCTTTCATCGTTGTGCTTGACGGAATTACAGATGTTCGTAACTTTGGCGCCATTGCCCGTAGTGCCGAGTGTGCCGGTGTGCATGCAATAGTTGTTGCCGAAAAAGGGTCGGCTCCGGTAAATGCCGAGGCAGTGAAAACTTCGGCAGGCGCACTTCACCGATTGCCGGTATGTAAGGTGAAAAATATGTTTTTTGCACTTAAATATCTTCAAAATGAGGGTGTTAAGATTGTTGGTGTTACCGAAAAAGGTGCTACTCCTTACTACGAAACAAACTTAAAAGGGTCTGTTGCACTTATACTTGGTGCCGAGGATAAAGGTATTAGTAGTCAGAATCTTAAAGTTGCCAAAGTGAATACTCTTATACCTCTCAAGGGTAATATCGAGTCGTTGAACGTGTCAGTGGCTGCCGGCATTCTATTCTTTGAGGTTAACAGACAAAGACTGGTTCCTTGATTTAAAATTTTCTACTTGCTTAAATGATGATAAAAGAACAGTAAAAAGTTTTTTAATCGTCATTTTTTTCATTTTTACGTTCGTTATTGGATATATTATCTAGTGTAAACTTTGATAATTGTCATAAATGTTATAGCTTTGATTGTTTTTGTTCTAAATAAAAAGGACTGATTAACCTAAAATTGTCTTTATGAATCATAAAGAGAGAGTGTTAAAAACGCTTTTAAAAGAGCCGGTTGATAGGGTTCCCTTCTTCTATTGGGGAGTGCCCGAATTCACCGAGAAAATGGCAAAACATCTGGGACTGGTCGATCGTGACCAGCTTATGGATTATCTGGATGTTGATTTTCGCTGGGTAGAGCCTACATATGTAGGACCCGAGTTGATTGAGCCTTCGGGCAAAAAGAAAAAAGATATTTGGGGTGTTGGATATACAAAAGTGCAGAGTGAAGGTTTTGAGTATTGGGATGTTACTGATTTTCCGCTTAAGGGGATGACCGAGCCCATCCAACTTGAAGATTACTCTTGGCCAACCCTAGATTTATTTGACTTTGAATCGCTTGATGCTCAGATAAAGAAGTATCGCGATTATGCCATTATGACTGCACCGGGGTACTCCTCACCGGGACTTTTCCGTATAGCCCAGAGACTTATCGGTAAAGATAGTTTTGAGGAGATAATGATGCTCCATCCAAAATTCTTTAAAGCACTTTGCGAGAAAATCACCAATTTCTACGAAGGTTTCGTCGAGAAGTTCTTTGAAGTGGCTGGTAACAGGGTAGATTTTATCCGTATTGCCGATGACTTCGGTTCGGATAGTGGGCTATCTATCACTCCTGAAATATGGGAAATGTATGTGAAGCCTGCAATAGAGGTGTTTACAGCGGTTCCTCTGAAGTTGGGTGTTAAGTTCTACATGCACTCGTGTGGTGCTGTGCGTAAGTTGATTCCCGAACTGGTGACTGCAGGTGCCGATGTGCTCGACCCTATTCAGACTCGTGCATGGGGCATGGAACCTACCGGACTGAAAAAAGATTTTGGTGGAATGATAAGTTTCTGTGGTGCGTTGGATGAGGAGTTGCTGCTAAGGCAAGCTACACCGGCTGCGGTGAAAGAGGGCGTTAAAGAGCTACTCGACCATATGGCACCCGGGGGCGGCTTTATTCTCGGACCATCGCATAAAATGAAGGTTGAGACACCTGTCGAAAACGTCATTGCCATGTATGAGGCAGCTAAAGAATGGAAATTCGATAATCAATAGATAAAATAAGGGGCTGGCTTTTCAGCCCTTTTTCTTTGTTCCAACTTTT
>CAZWOA010000052.1:0-10729 GCA_964635545.1 uncultured Marinilabiliaceae bacterium | reverse complement strand
TTTTTCTGTCATTACATCGTAATATATCCCGCCTAAAGTTATCCGAATCTATAAGCCATCGTAATACAATTGAAACAATCGGTTAGGAAATTTGCAGAGTAGAAATTTAAAATTACTCTTTACAAATTAATCTTAATCAGATGAAAATAAACGTTTTCCTCTTTTTGTCTATCTTCTCGTTGTCGGTTGTTTCTGCGCAGACCGGATATATTAAAGGCCGCATTATCGACAAACAAACCAAAGAGATGCTTATTGGTGCCACTGTGTTGTTGGATAACACAACAATCGGGAGTGTTTCCAATATCGATGGCGAATTTGTTATCCCAAACATCTCCACAGGAAAGTATAAATTGACGGGTTCTTACTTATCATATAATCCACAAACGGTGGAAAATGTGAGTGTTATGGCAGGCGATACCACAACTGTGATGTTTGCACTCAATTCCAGAGCTATAGATATCGCAGGTGTCAATGTTGTGGCTCGTTTAAACCGCGAATCGGAGAATATTTTGCTGATGGATCGCAAAAATGCAATGGTTGCAACCCAAAGTATAGGTGTTGCTGAGCTTTCACGCAAAGGTATGGGCGATGCCGAATCGGCCGTGGCAGCTGTTGCTGGTGTATCGAAGCAGGATGGCGTAAAGAATGTGTTTGTGCGCGGACTCGGCGACCGTTATAACGTTACTCTGTTCAACGGAATGCCTCTCCCGTCCGAAGACCCCGAATACAAGAACATAGCTTTGTCGTTCTTTGAAGCCGATATCATAAAGAATATTGGTGTTGACAAGGTTTTTGCCGTTCAAAACCCTACCGATGTGGCAGGTGCGGTTATCGACATAAAATCTAAGGAGCTGTTCGACGATTATTCCTTTAGCGTGAGTGTATCAGGCGGTGTCAACATGCAAACAGCAGGAAAAGGCTTCAAACAAACCGATGGATTCAACTATTTTGGGTTTGCCAACCTTGACAAACCGTCTTTCAACTCATTTAATTTCAAGAATAAGCTCGACCCTTCAACAGTCGATATGCCAATTAATAATAGCTTTAAGATTTCGTGTGGCAGGAAGTTCTTTTTTAACGACAATCCCCTGTCAATATATGCTGTCGTAACTAACTCGTCCGACTTCAACTATACCAAAGAGCAGATACGTAACTCAACTACCGATGGAACCCTCTATCAAGAGCAAACCGGCAAGAAGTATGGTGGAAAGAAGAGCCAGCTTGCCCTTGCCAATATAAATTATTTGCACAACAGCTCGCATTCCATCTCCTATAACTTCATGATGCTCCATGCTACCAACTATTATTTTGGCGAATACATGGGGAAGCACTCCGAGAAGTTTCAAGATTCATACAACGACAATGGTTATTTGCGACGACAACAGATTAATGACAATACTCTCTTTACGCATCAGCTATTAACCAACTGGAAATTGTCCGATAGATTGTCGGTGGATGTAAATGCAGCTCTAAATAGCATAAATGGTGATGAACCCGACCGACGCGAAAACTATATGTCGCAGAAAGAGAATGGGTCTTATGGATTTACAGGTAGTAATAGGCAAAAGCGTTTCTTTTCAGAGCTCAATGGCGATGATTTTAATACCAAAGTTAAGTTTAATTATCACTTCAACGAACCAAATGAGAAGAGTAACTCAAAGATTACACTCGGCTACTCCAATATTTTAGCAAAGACATCTTTCAAAGCATCCGAATATAACTTTTCGGGCATATCTGGAAGCTATATCATCGACAATATCGCTATGGATGACATCTATAATCAACAGAATTTTAACATCAACCTGTTTTCAATGTCCGAGAACTATCCGAGCCGTTACTCGGTCGATAAAAATAACCACTCGATATATGTTTCTGGCACACATCAACTGTCGGAATCGTTGAGCGGAACGGTTGGCTTGAAATATGATATGGTTGATATGGATATTACCTACGATGTTCCCGGGCAGACTGGAACAGATAAAATCAATAAATCATTTCTATTGCCTTCTCTGCATCTTAAATATGATGTTAACGATAAAAATATCATCCGCTTTGGTTTTTCAAAGACTTACACACTGCCTCAATCGAAAGAAATATCGCCATATCAGTATGTCAATATAAGTTTTTCGAGCGAAGGGAATCCCAACTTGAAACATTCTGATAACTATAACGTCGATATGAAGTGGGAACTATATCCTTCGTCATCCGAATTGCTGTCTGCGGCACTTTTTTACAAACATATTGTAAATCCGATAGGTAAAGTTGATAAAGGTAACTCAGCCGGATTACTTACTTACGATAATATTGCCGATAATGCCAATGTAGCCGGTTTGGAAATAGAGATGCGTAAGAATATATTTGCTAATGTTGATGAAACTGAAACCGCAAAGAGCAATCTCTCTTTTGGTCTCAACTTTTCTTATATCTACACAGCCACAACTCTTAAACTCGACAATACACCCAAAAGAACATCACGACTCGAAGGTGCTTCGCCTGTCATTGTCAACTCCGACATCACATATCGTTGCTCTAAAAACACCAGAAGCCTCACTTCTTCGCTTGTACTCAACTATTTTAGCGATAGAATCTATACCATCGGAACAATGGGCTATAAAGATATTATCGAAAAAGGCGTTCCGACACTCGACTTGGTTGTTTCGTCCAAATTTTCTAAACGATTTGGTGTGAAATTGAAGGCTGCCAATATTCTTAATCCAAATTTTGAACTTACACGCAAAGTCGAAGATTCCAACAGTAAGATTACTCTCAACAATTACAAAAAAGGTATGGATTTAAGCCTTAGTCTGAGCTGGGATTTATAAGCATTCTTAACTTAATCTACACATTATTGCAACGACTTGGTAATATCTATTTCCGAAGTTTGTAATACTAAATAAGAAATCTAAATGAACTCAAAAATGTTAATAAAAATGGAAACAAAAAAGATGAATGTCAGCTTATTTGCTGCTCTTATGATGGTTTTTTCACTTTCTGTTGTGTCATGTAGCGATGATGATGACGACGAACAGACACAAATTGACACTCAATTGGTAGGTTCTATCAAAGATGTGAAAACCCTCGACGTTGATAATCAATATACCATCACAGGGCCGGTAATTATCGAAGATGGTGGCGTGCTTAATATACCTGCCGGAACTACCATTAAGGTAAATATGGGTTTTAACAACTATATTCTCGTACTTCAAGGCGGAAAAATCAATGTTAATGGCACTGCCGAACGTCCTGTCACTATTACTGCCGATATCGACAATGCACAACAGGGACATTGGGGAGGATTAATCATAAATGGTAAAGCTCCTCTCGCTGGAGGTACTATCGGAAGCACCGAAATTAGTTCTGCACATCAATATGGTGGAACAGATGCCGCCGACAACTCTGGTTCTATCACGTATCTTATCCTCAACTACACAGGTGCGCGTTCAAGTGCCGATGTCGAACACAATGGTTTGACTCTTAATGGAGTAGGAAGCGGTACTACAATCGAAAATATATTTATCCCCAATGGTGCCGACGATGGTGTTGAGTTTTTTGGCGGTACTGTCAACGTTAAAAACCTTCTTGTGGTCAATTCCGACGATGATATGTTCGATTTTACACAAGGTTATACAGGAACTCTCGAAAATGCGTATGGTATTTGGGAATCGGGCTTCACAAGTTCCGAATCCGACCCTCGCGGAATCGAAGCCGATGGCAATCTCGACGGATCTTTCCCAACTCAAGCCGGTCAATCCAACTTTCTTGTGAAGAATATAACATTTGATCTGCGTCTCGCTCAAGCTTCCGATGATGATGTCTCAAATGTTACCAACAAAATGCAGGATGTCATCAAAATCCGTCGTGGAGCTAAGGCAACTATCACCAATGCTATGGTAAAAGGCACGGGAACTGTTATCGACCTGATAGATTTCAGCGATGGTAAGGGCACCGGCGACGAATCTTCATCAGTTAGTCTAACAAACTCGCTAACAAATTCCATACTTGGAAAAGAAATTAATCCTGCATCTAATTTTGATGGAGCAAAAATCGAAACAGGAAACACAGGTTGCCCAACAAACATCTTTGCATGGACAAAATATGAGTTTTAAATTTTCAATTTGATTTTCTACAAGTAAGTTTTTTCTCTTCACGACACAGAAGCTTCAGGTTTCTGTGTCTCTTTTTTTTTAATTTTGATTGATGAATCTGTTTCCTTATTTTTATAATTAACTTAGCTGTGTAAATATTGAATTTAAGGATGATATGGAAGATAAAAACATAGTATTGCTGATAGTTGACCCGCAGAACGATTTCTGTAGTCCCGAAGGTGCTTTATATGTTCCCGGTGCCGATGAAGATATGTATCGTGTAGCTCAATTTATTGAAAATCATAATGATAGCATATCTCAAATAATACTAACCCGCGATGAGCACCAAGTTATAGATATATCGCATCCGGCTTTTTGGAGCGATGATAAAGGTGATATGCCTGAGCCATTTACAGCGATTTCATTGGCCGATTTTAAGTCGCATAAATGGATGCCTGTGTTTATGTTCGATGCTGTGGGCTATTACTTACAGCAACTTGAATCATCGGGAGAGATGACTCACATGGTGTGGCCCGAACACTGCCTTGCCGGATCGTGGGGAGCAGCATTTAATGATGATGTGATGGATGCTGTTGCAGCATGGGCGCGCGATGGCCGTTTTTACTCTATCGTAAGCAAAGGGCAAAACCCGCTTACCGAGCATTTTGGTGCTATACGTGCTAATGTTATGTTGCCCGAAGATCCTGGAACACAGGTAAATGAGAGGCTTGTGGGCGAACTTGCCATGGCCGATACTATAATCATTGCTGGCGAGGCTCGAAGCCATTGTGTTGCCAATACTCTGAAACAGATTATGGAACAACCCGTCATCAAGGGCGAAATTGTGCTTTTGGATGATTGCATGTCAAATGTTACCGGAATGGAAAATATTGCTAACTCCATATACGACCAGGCATTGAAGCGTGGTGTAATATTTACCGATAGTGTTAATTACAATCCGGATACTATCTGAAAGGGTTGATTTTATTGAGTTGATAGCATTACGGCATTTATGGGTATGATGATTCAAAAAATAGAATTTTCATATAACCATTTTGCCGTTTTTGCGTATAAGTAATCAATTTTAATTATCAACTTGTAGTAGTTTTCCAAATATGATGTTGAGTAAACGTATTCTGTTTCTTGCTGTTATAGCAATTCTATTAGTGGGGTGCACATCTAAAAGATATGCATCTAAAGCTCGAAAGCTTGATGAAGCCGGATTTTTTACCGATGCCGCCGGGCTTTACTTCGAATCTTTAATGAGCAACCCAAACAATATAGAGTCGAAAATGGGCTTGCAACGCACCGGACAGCTTGTGCTTGTGGAAAAGCTTGCCGAATTTAAGATAAAATATAATAATGGAGCTACTAAAGATGCCGTTTACTCCTATTTAGATGCTCGCAACTATTTTGATAAACTTAATGCGGTAGGAGTGAAGCTTATGTTCCCGGCCGAAAATAGTTCATACTACGAAGAGGTGAAGGGTAAATATCTGAATCAGCTATATTCCGAAGCGATGATGGCACTCGACATGGAGCAATTCAACTCTTCGGCAACGATGTTCGATGAGATTTTGAAGATTGACAAAACCTATAAAGATGCCGGTGAGCGTTATATCACAGCAGTAAATGAACCTGTATATCGTAGTGGTTTACAGTATCTTGAGGCGGGCATGAACCGTAAGGCTTTTGGAATTTTTTCCACTCTCCTGTCCGATAATAATGGAGGATATAAGGATGCAGTTACTTTAAGGGCAGAGGCTCTCGAAAAGGCTACAATTACTGTGGCTGTGGCACCTTTCACGCTTCAAAACAGAAAAGGAGATGAAGTTGCATCCAAGTTTCGCACCAAAACCATTGCGGCACTCAATAATGTTAAAAGCCCCTTTGTGAAGATAGTGAATGACAACTCAATCAACTCTATTCAGGATAATTACCGCAATACCTATTTTTCTATTGTTGATGATTATATCAAAAGAAATAAATCAAGAATAACAGCCAATTGCGTGTTGGTGTGCAATGTGGCAAATGTAGAGCAGGTTAAGGGTAATCAACTAAAAACTGAACGCCCCGGTTATATTAAACGTAATGTGGAGTATAGAGACTCAATGGGCATTAAACGTAGCAAGATTGAGTATGAAAAGGTTAAGTATATGGAAGTTAAGCAGAATAACTCCTACAGAATGGCAATAGACTTTTCGCTTATAGATGTTGCAACGGGTAATGTGGTTGCCACCGATTATGTTACTTCTAATCAGAAATCGGAGATTAATTATGCTACTTATACCGGCGAAACCAAAGATTTATTGCCCGGCTACTGGAAATATAAGGATAAGGAATCGGCTGAGGATAAGGTATATACCTCTGATGATTATGTGAATTCACTTCATGAACTGCTTGGTGCAAGCCGCGAAATTAAGTCGGTGGATGAACTTACAATAAATGCTATTGATGATTTGGCATACCGCATAAGTCTGCTGGTAGAAAAATATAATCCTGAAATATGAAGCAGCTTTTTATAATTCTATCAGTAATAGTATTTGCCACAGCGTGCCGAAGTGGGAAAGAGTCGGCTAAAAACGATAAAAACCCTAAACCTACATGGGTTGAGTCACTTCCTTATAGCTCATCTTATTATCAGGCGGTAGGTTCAACCCGTAAATTGGGAAGTGCCCAAAACTATAGGGCTCAGGCGCGCGATAATGCTCTTGCTCTGATGGCCGGACAGGTAAATGCCAATATCAGCAGCACTTCAATTTTGCATCAGGTTGAGGATAGGACTGGAGTTTCAGAGACTCTGATTAATCTCATTAAGTCGCAATCGGACGAGATGCTCGAAGGGTATGAGTTTATGGGACAATGGGAGGATGAGTACAACTATTATGAGTATTACCGACTGTCGAAAGCCAAATTTGCCGAAGTGAAAGCCAAACGTAAGCGTGATGCCGTTAGTCGTGCGCAGGTTCTATATGGCGAAGGCTGCCGATTTTATGATGAGTCGAAGCTATATCAGGCTTTCAGCCGCTTTGTGCAGGCTCTGGATGTTATGGCAAGCTATCTTGGCGATAATGATGACGATGAAATTGAAGGTGCCAACCCTGCCCGCCAGAGTCTGGAACGTATCAATGATATGGTAAAAGAGGTTAATATTGAATCTGTTACCGGTGATGTAACTGCCGTTAAAGGGAGTGTGGTGGATGATTCTCAAATCAGTTTTTTAATAACCGATAAGGCACAAATTGTGCAGACTGATATACCGTTACATTTCAGTTATACAGGCGGTTACCTGCGTAAGGAGACATCAGTAAGCAATATTGACGGAAGGGCAGGAGGTGCTATTCATCAAACTGCAATGGCCGGCAATTACCGGTTCTGTGCCTCTATTGATGTTAAACAGATGGTGACACAATCAACCCAAAACCTGCTGGTGCGTAAGTTGCTTCTCAATCTGCAAGGCAACAGCAGTTGCGTTAAGGTTGCAATTCAATAAAACGAACTCTTAAAATACTGATTTATAGGTGCCAGAACGGTTTGTTGCTCTCTAAAAATGCCAATATCCCTCTATGCCCCTCTTCTGATATTACGGTAAGTGCATTAGCCTTGGTGCAATATACCGACATGTGTTCATCCAACTCATGATAATCATCGAAGTGGTTGAACATCTGCTTGGTAAGCTGGGTAGCCCTTGGTGCATTAAGTAAAACTGCGGTTACTATATCATCAGTTTTGGAAGCAACATTACTAGCATCGGTAATATCGGTTATCAAGCCGGCTGCTAATCCTTGCTCACATGTAAACTCTTCGGCAGTGAATGCCATGCGGCGGGTGAACGACTGACCACATTTTTTCAATACGAATGGCAAAATGACTGATGGAATGATGCCCATTCGCAGGTCGTCGAGGCTTAATTTAACATCCTTTGAAGCTACAACTACATCACAACACGCAATAAGGCCAATTCCGGCTCCTTTTACGTTATTATTCAGTTTTGCAATAATTGGTTTTTGGAATAGGTATAAACTTTCGAAAAGCTGATAAAGTGATTTAGAGTCTGAAATATTCTGCTGTCTTGATTGCTGTTTCCCTTGTTGTAGCCAATCTAAATCGATGCCTGCACAGAAATAGTCACCCTTGCCACTCAATATAACAACTCTGCAAGAGTTATCGTTTTCGATGCTTCTGAGGCATTCTTGGAACTCCTCGGTTATTTTTCGGGTAAGCCGGTTATGGTTTTCCGGCATGTTAAGCTCAATGCTCACAACAGCACCGTGTTGGGTAATATTTATCTCTTGCAGTAAGCTTTTTTCAGCAGAATTCATAGATAAATAGTTTTTGGTTTTTATTTACTTTTAAAGATAGGTAATTAAATTTATAAATTGCCGCTATTGTGACGTAAAAAAGTTTTAATTCCCTTAGTCTTATAAATTCGTAGTTTGAAATCAATAATATTGTGCCATCATTTGAGATAGAATGTCTTTTATATTAATATTTGATGGTAGTTTCATGCTTTTGGAGTGATTCGCAACTATTTCTATCCAATTGTAGGATTTAGATTTCTCTGATGTTTTTATATTCCAAAACTCCGATAATTCGTTAGCCGCTGAATATTTGATGATTTTCGCAATTTCTTGCATGTTGTCAAATAGGTTTACGAATATTCTTGGTACGTCAGGAATAGTTTTACATCCTAAATTATAACTATCTCTTCCTCCTGCAGAAAATATATCCCGTATATTAGGGCAAACAATAGACTCTCTTGTAATTAACCATATAGCTAGTCTTTCAAATTTATTATTGCTGTTGCCGAAAAGTTCGGGAAAGTAAGTCATTGCACGAGTTCTTATTGTTTGTTTTTGTTGTGTGGATAGGTTTTTCCAAATTTGAATAACCATATTGCTTGAGCTATCTCTTTCTTCCGATTCAATCCACCATAAATCTTCTCCTGGCTTTAGCTTGCTTTTATAATATTCTACAATAGGGCGAATGGGATTTTCCGTTTTTCGTATTGTGTCATAAGGCATTTTAATTTTGTCGAAGATGGTCTCTCCAGGTTTTAGATTCATATCTATCAAGTATCTTGGGGAATGCGTAACAACCACTTCAGAAAGTACATCTTCGTATGGGCGACAACGAAATTCAATTGGTGATGCAAGTTTGGCAAAAAGCATGAAAATTCTTTCCACATCAGCCACCCCAGTACTTTCAAGTACGCTGTTGCCAGTGGTTTTCCAATGGTTTTGAGTAGTGGTTTTTACTTCAATTCCATAATATTTTTTAGCTATAATATCAGGGAATTTTTGACCTCCGATTAGTTCGATTGTATTTTCAAATGGGGTGCCTTCTGCCATTTCACTCATTACGTCTTTTACGTATGGTTCAAGCTTGCGACCCCAAAGTGTTGCTACTTTTTTTGTTGATTTATGAGCGTGAATATTTAACTCATCAATTTTCGAGCCGAGCAATGTGTCAAATTCGCTTCTGTTTGGATCTAGATTTAACCTTTGAAAGTGCTATTAAGATGAATTTCTAAAAAATTAGTATTTGGGTAAAATTTATCTGGTAAAACAATAGGCTGATTTTCGTGTCTTCCAAATAATGAAGAAAATGTATTTTGTTCTTTTATTTGTTTAAGTTCATACGAAATTAGAATTGAATAATCTGTATTAATACCTATGTAACCTAATTCAAATGCTCTGTCGTGAATATTGCAAAGACAGAGTCCGTTCGTTGGATTTAGACGATGTTCTTTACTTTCAGACCATTTTAAAATATGGCTTGCAACTAATAGATTTTGAATGTTCAAACTACAAATTGCACAAGAATTAGAATAATTATTTATAACAACTTTTCTAAACAAAGATTGATTTACTCTTGTTTTTACAATTCGTTCCACATCTTTTCCATCTTTTCCACTCAAAATATCTTTTTCAATTTCTTTGATTTCGTTTTGGTCTAATACAATCTCTTCAACTGTTTTATTTTGATATTGTGCTAAAAGAACTTCACTTTGGTATAACATTTCGTCCCAATTATTTGAGAACTCATTGTACATTTTGATTGCATTCTTGCCTGGATTTGCTAAGCCTTTAACTCTATCTTTGTGTTTTGGGTCTTGACGAGAAAGGTGAACTAATTTGAAAGCAACAGCACCTGGTGTTTTGCCAATCAATTCAGCTAATTTGATTACTTCCGTATTTCTATAATTGAATTGTCCATAACGAAGTTTTGTATATAAATTCATTACAAGCATAAATTCATCTCTTGTCCATTTAGCCATTTTTTGATAATTCTTTTAATGCAGTTTCTAATTGTTCAATTACAGTTAAATATTCAGTTTTCAAATCTTCAAATTCGATATTATCTACTTCATTATTCATTAATGAAAGTGCTGATGTTATTGCTATTTCTATTGTTTCTTTGTTCATTTGGTTTGGGTTTAATTGCGTGAGGGATAGAAGCGTAAAGCCCACAATGAGGAACGAGCGAGGACTTGTAGCGGATAGCCCGCCCCGTAGGGGCACGCCCATAAACTTTGCTTTTTTCATGTTATTAAGAACTTGATATCTGTCAAAAATAAGCCGACAATTTGAATTGTTCAAATTTTAGCCTCTTTTTATATTGTAGAAAGCATATTATTCGTT
>CAZWOA010000051.1:15891-23810 GCA_964635545.1 uncultured Marinilabiliaceae bacterium | reverse complement strand
TTATTCGATATTTCCACTCCGTTGCCGTATGTTTGGCGGGTAATATTTCCAAAAGCATCTGCCGAATTGATAACTTTCGGTGTAGCTAATTATATCGCTTCCATTTGGAATGTCATCTAAAATAAACTTCATCGCCGTTCTTCTAAACATGGTTTGTCCGCTATAAGTCCATGCCTGCATTGTAACCCTATTGAACGTACTGTAATTTGTATTCGCAGAATGGCTGCCGTCTGGGTGGTTGTTTATAAGTAGTCTTACATCCTTTAGCTTTGATGCAGTATTGATTGTTAAACTATGTTGTGCTATGGATTGCGTACTTCTATGAATATTCAGGGATTTTACATTGCTGTTGCATTTTTCGTCTATTTCTTTAAGTCTCATAAAAGTTTCTCTCTGCTGAAAGTTTAATAATCCAATCAAATCTATATCTTCATGTGTTGCAGTTTCAATTTGATGTTTTAACCTTTGATAAAGTAATTTGGAGATTTCAGCTTGCTGATTTTCGGTCAAGTCAAGCTCTCGTGTGAGTTTTATCAACTTGGCATCTACTTCTTCTTTCTTTGTCACAATTAATGTGTCTAATGGAATCATTTGAGCTTCCGTCAAAGAGATACAAATACACAAAATAATAACAATTATCACTGATTTTTTCATGAGGGTACTCTGTTTAAAACACATGAAAGTTAATTATTAAATTTGAATAATTCAGCTTCGTATCTTAATGAAAAGTACTATCTGACAGTATTATATGATTAACTGCTGTTTTTTTCATATTAACTATATCAAATATTTATCAACAAAATTTAGACTGATATTAACTGAATGATTTTGTTTGCGGCATCAGTACTGCAAGTCAGGATACAGCCATCGGACAACACAATTTGTTTGTCCTTTTTGCAAACCTCACTTACAAAGAGTGCATTAACAATAAAACTTTTGTGGCAACGAATAAAATAGCTACCAGATAAACGGCATTCAAAAGATTTGAGACAACTTGTATGGGTATATTCTTCCCCAGTATCAATAATGATTTGAGAATAATTACGATTTGCTTTGATGAATTTTATCTTTTGACACGGTATCAACTTTATATTGGAATTGGACAACATAATGGGCAGGCGCATTTGTAAAGAATGAATATCTAAATCAGGCATAGAATGATTTGTTTTTTTCATAGCATGTTAGATTAGGTACTTGCTTGATTACTTTAATCTTAGATCAAAAAAAGATTAAGATTTATGTTTTGCATTTAGTGAAATTAATAATATTTTTTTAATTCAAAAAATTCACAACGAAAAAATATTGATAGCTAAGTGATTGTTTTTTCTTAACTTCGAACTCTCAACAGTTTAATAGTTATATAATGAAAATAAAACGTCATATTCCTAATATTTTAACCTCGGGAAACCTATTGTGTGGTGCATTTGCAATTTTTTTTGCACTTCACGGCATGATTCAGGTTGCAGCGTGGCTTATTCTGGCCGGTGCTCTATTCGATTTCTCTGATGGGTTTGCAGCACGACTTCTCAAGGCGTATAGCGATATTGGCAAGGAGCTCGATTCGTTGGCGGATCTTGTGACTTTCGGGGTGGCTCCTTCTGCAATATTATCCACTTATAATAAGTTTTACCTAACCGGAAGTTTTTTCACGCCGGCTCAGCATCTTAATGGTTATCAACTGTTTTGGGTGCTTGCTCCGTTTGCATTGGCTGCATTTGCTGCTGTTAGGCTTGCCAAGTTTAATATTGATACTCGCCAAAGTGAGAATTTCCTGGGGCTAACAACCACTGCCACAGGTATATTTACTGCATCATTGGGCTATATGATTGTGCAAAATCCCGATTATTTTACATGGTTAAAACCATCAATGGTGTTAACTATGGTTATGTTTTTTTCGGTTATGCTCATTAGCGAAGTGCCGATGTTCTCACTTAAATTTAAAAACTTTAAGTGGAAAGGGAACGAAGACCGTTATGTGCTTCTATTGCTTGCCATTGTGGTTCTCAGTCAGTTAGGGTTGGGAGGGCTTGCACCTGTTATTTTATATTATATTTTGATATCTTTGGGTAGATGGCTTTTTTCTACTAAAAAGAGTTGAAATTATGTTTTGATGAAGTGTTTTTTTTAATTATATTAAACCATTAATTCTAAATCTTGAGATATGAGTTTTTTAAGTGAATTCAAAGCATTTGCGATGCGCGGCAATGTGGTGGATATGGCCGTGGGTATAATTATTGGTGGCGCTTTCGGTAAGATTGTGAGCTCACTGGTTAATGATGTTATTATGCCTCCCATAGGCGTACTGGTTGGCGGAGTTGATTTTACCGATTTAAGTGTGGAAATCAAAAAAGCTGCAACAGATGCTGCCGGTGAAGTAGTACCTGCCGTTACACTTAATTACGGGCAGTTTATTCAAACTACCATCGACTTTATTATTGTTGCTTTTGCAATATTTATGATG
Source organism: uncultured Marinilabiliaceae bacterium (assembly GCA_964635545.1). Taxonomy (GTDB): domain Bacteria; phylum Bacteroidota; class Bacteroidia; order Bacteroidales; family Marinilabiliaceae; genus JAGPIS01. The sequence continues at coordinate 21,349 of CAZWOA010000051.1, read as the reverse complement.
ATTAAGGTGATGAATTCACTTAAGAAAAAAGAGGAAGAAGCACCCGCTGCTCCTGCTGCACCATCAAAAGAAGAAGAGCTTTTGACAGAAATTCGCGATTTGCTTAAAAATAAGTAATCACAAAAGGGAATATTTAAGATGATTGTTATCCGATTAGGTTAATCTATTGGATAGTAGTGTTTTAAAGAATTTTGTTTTTTTGAAGGCAGCTGAAAAGCTGCCTTTTTTGTATAAAAGAATTGGCTGTTGTTAAATTTTATTGTTTTAGATATAAAAAACATGCTTTGTTGTGTTTTTTATTCAAAATATTATATTTTTGCATTCGATAATAAATCTATTAATTATAATAGGTAAAGTTTAAAAAAATAGTAGAATATAAAAGTTTGCCTGTAATTTTAAAGGTATGATGAAAGTACTCAAGTTTGGTGGCACATCGGTTGCAACAGCTCAAGCCATGAAGAATGTGGCTGATTTGATAGTGAATGGCGAAAAGAAAATTATTGTTCTTTCGGCTATGGCAGGAACAACCAATTGCTTGGTTGAAATAGCCAACTATCTGTATAAGAATAATCATGATGGTGCCAATGAGGTTATCAATAAGTTGGAGTTGAAATATTATGAAGAGGTTGAAAACCTTTATGCAACCAGCGAGTATAAGGAGAAGGGACTTGGACTTATTAAGCATCATTTTGAGTATCTAAAATCATTTACCAAGGATGTATTCACTATTTTTGAGGAGAAAACTATTCTCGCTCAGGGTGAATTACTATCCACAGCAATGTTTCATTACTATCTTCTTGAGCGTGGTGTTAATTCGGCACTTCTGCCTGCTCTCGATTTTATGCGCATCGACAAGAATAGCGAGCCCGATCATGCCTATATTAAGGAGAACTTAAATGAGATTCTTAATCAGGAGCAAGATGCTGAAATGTTTATAACTCAGGGTTTTATATGTCGAAACTCTTTTGGTGAGATAGATAACCTTCAACGTGGAGGTAGCGACTATAGCGCCTCTATTATAGGTGCAGCCATTCTTGCCGATGAGATTCAGATTTGGACTGATATCGACGGAATGCACAATAATGATCCTCGATATGTGGAGAATACAAAGGCTATTTCCGACCTTTCTTACGAAGAGGCTGCTGAACTTGCCTACTTTGGGGCAAAAATTCTTCACCCCACAAGTATTTTGCCTGCAAAACTTAACAATATTCCTGTTAGGCTGCTCGATACTCTTGATCCTTCGGCACCGGGAACTCTTATCTCATCCAGCCTATGTAAGGATCGCATAACTGCGGTGGCTGCTAAAGATGGTATCACTGCCATCAAAATAAAATCGGGGCGAATGCTGCTTGCCTATGGTTTCTTGCGTAAGGTGTTCGAGATTTTTGAGAGTTATAAAACATCCATCGATATGATTACAACTTCGGAAGTTGGTGTGTCGGTTACTATCGATAATGATAAATATCTTGACGAAATTGTTAACGATTTGAAGAAGTACGGAACTGTGCATGTAGATAGCGACCAGGTGATTATATGTGTGGTGGGCGATTTGGTTGCTACCAATAAAGGGTATGCCAACCGCATTTTTGATGCGTTGAAGGAGGTACCTATCCGCATGATTTCTTATGGTGGAAGCAACTATAATGTATCCATACTTGTTAATGCTAAGGATAAAGTTGATGCATTGCGTGCCCTTAGTGCCGGGCTGTTTTAGTGGTATCTTGTGTTTCGTGTTGAATAAGAGTTTGTTATGATGAATAATTTGCTAAATAATGGTCGGTTCGATGGAATCGAGACTCCTTTTTATCTCTATGATATTGAGTTGCTTAGAAGTACTCTGGGTGTTATAGCCTCAGAGGCCGATAAGTATAACTTTAAGGTTCACTACGCCGTAAAGGCCAATGCCAATGACCGTATTCTCACCGAGATAAGCAGTGCAGGGTTCGGTGCCGACTGCGTGAGTGGCTATGAGGTTCAGAAGTCTCTCGATATGGGCTTCTCGCCCGATAGCGTGGTTTTTGCAGGTGTAGGAAAATCCGATTGGGAGATAATCCTTGGGCTTGAGAATAATATATCGTGCTTTAATGTTGAGTCTATACCAGAATTGGAAATCATAAACGAGCTAGCGCAGGAACGTAATAAGGTTGCAAATATAGCTCTTCGCATCAATCCAAATGTTAATGCCAATACTCACCACTACATCACTACCGGGTTGGAAGAGAATAAGTTCGGCATTAATGTGTGGGATCTCGAGAAGGTGGTTAACGTGATGCGTAACATGAACAACATTAAGTTCCACGGCATCCATTTTCATATTGGGTCGCAAATTACTGATTTACATACCTTTCAGGAGCTGTGCGTGAGGGTTAACGAGTTGCAACAGTGGTTCGTGGCCAATCAACTTATGCCTGTGGTGGTTAATGTGGGAGGCGGCCTGGGTGTTGATTACCATAACCCGGATGAGAACCCTATGCCCGATTTTAAAGCCTACTTTGAGTTGTTTAATAATTTTCTCGACCTTCTTCCGGGGCAGGAGGTGCACTTTGAACTGGGCAGAGCAATGGTGGCACAAAGCGGCTCGTTAATAACGAAGGTGCTTTATGTTAAAGAGGGCGTAAATACCGATTTTGCAATAGTTGATGCCGGAATGAACGACCTTATCAGGCCGGCTCTTTATCAGGCTTACCATAAAATTGAAAATATATCATCACAAGGTGAACCACAGAAATATGATGTGGTGGGTCCCGTTTGTGAGTCGTCCGACTGTTTTGGCAAGGCGGTGACATTGCCGGCTACCAAGCGCGGCGATTTTATTGCAATACGCACTGCCGGAGCCTATGGTGAGGTAATGGCGTCGCAATATAACCTGCGTAAATTCCCCACAGCAGTATATTCCGATCAGTTGAAATAAATAGAATATTAAATATTTTAAAGGTTGAGGATAAGGCTTTTATGCTTTATGTCTCAACCTTTTTTGTTTTAATACTGATAATCAACGCACGATCTCTTTTCGAGTATCTCCCTTATTTTTGTGCCCACAGCTTTGTGGTCGGGGTGAACGGCATAGCTCTGTAGGTCATCCATGGTGTTAAAGGTTGTGGTTAGTGCCAGGTCAAACTCTTCATCGGGGTTGATGTTTATTCCCACTTCAATAGATAGCAGCGATGGCACTTTGTTTATTAATGCTTCCAATTCCTGCTTTATATCTCCCAGTTTTATTGCCCTTTCAGCTTCATTTGCAAAAGGTTTCATCTTAAATAGTACGATGTGTTTTATCATTGATGCAAATTTTGTTAATTTGTAAACGATTTTAAGATTATCACACAAAAATAATAAAATATCATAACCATGCTCATTATTGGAATTGCAGGAGGAACAGGATCTGGAAAAACTACGGTTGTGCGTAAAATTATTGAGAGGCTTCCGCAAGGCGAAGTTGCAGTAATTCCGCAGGATTCATACTATCGCGATAGCAGCCATGTGCCGGTTGAGGAGCGTCAGAAAATAAATTTCGACCATCCCGACTCTATTGAGTTTGAGTTGCTGATAGAGCATATCAAACAGCTGAAAAACAACCAGCCCATTAAGCAGCCTGTTTATTCTTACCTCACTTGCACACGCCAGCAGGAGTATGTTCCGGTAGTGCCGCGTGATGTTATTATTGTTGAGGGTATTCTTATTTTGTCGCATCCTGAGTTGCGTAATCTTATGGACCTCAAGGTTTTTGTGGATGCCGAGGCCGATGATAGGCTCACAAGGGTGATAATGCGCGACATTGCTGAGCGCGGCCGTACTGTAGATAAGGTGCTTACACGCTATGAGGAGACTGTGAAGCCTATGCACGTTCAGTTTATCGAACCCACCAAGAGATTTGCCGATCTTATTGTGCCTCAGGGTGGTAATAACCATATTGCCATCGATATTTTAACCAAATTCATTAGAAGTAACCTTAGCGTAATTGGTAGCAATGCTTGATGATGTAAAAGTTGAAAATGTGCTGTTTCTGGATGTTGAGACAGTGCCCGGCGTGGCCTCTTTCGAGAGCCTCGATCCTGCTTTACAGATGCTGTGGGATAAGAAGTCGAAATATTTCAGAGAAGAGAACGAAACTGCCGCCGATGTATATCAACGGGCCGGCATCTATGCCGAATTTGGCAAGATTGTGTGCATCTCGGCAGGAGTGGCGTTTATACGCAATGGCCAGAGGTGCTTTAGGCTCAAGTCGTTTGCTTCCGATGATGAACGAGAACTGCTAAACGGTTTTGCAGGCCTTCTCAATACTTTTGGAGGCGATTCGTCGAAAAATATTTGTGGGCATAATATCAAGGAGTTTGATATTCCATACATTGCACGCCGAATGCTTATTAACGGTATTAAACTTCCTAAAATGATTGATGTGGCGGGTAAAAAACCGTGGGAAGTGAAGTTTATTGATACTCTTGAGTTGTGGAAATTTGGTGATTATAAAAACTATACTTCGCTCAATTTGCTTACCACAATTTTTGGTATTCCATCGCCCAAGGATGATATTGATGGTAGCGAGGTTGCAGGAGTTTACTATAACGATAATGACCTAGCACGCATTGCTGCCTATTGCGAAAAAGATGTTCTGGCAACGGCACAGCTTTTCCTTCGTTTTAAGGGCGAGCCGCTTATTGATGCCGAACTGGTGGAGAATTCGGTGAAGTGATTCACCTCACTCCTCCAAAAAATAATGTAGTGTTTTATAGAATAACTCGGGCTGCTCGGCATGAAGCCAGTGCCCCGCATCGGGTATCGATACCACTTGAGCCCCTTTAAACCGTTTGCGAGCCGCCAGTAAATCTTCCTCTTGAATGTATGGTGAGTTTTCACCTTTAATGAATACTGTCTCTATATCGGCCGAAATATTATCGGGCAGATGCGAAAATCCATCCATCACCTCCTCAAGGCTGGCAGCTATCACAGGCAGGTTGAGTCGCCAATAGAAGCCACGCTGGTTGTCGCGGTCTATATTTTTAAGTAAAAACTGCCTTAAAACTGGTGCTTTGATGTAAGCTTCCAGTTGATTGTCAAGATCTTGGCGACTATGAGCCTCGGCAAGCTTCAACGATTGAAGTGCCTCAATTATATATTTGTGGTTATTGGTTATTTCGCCATAGTTGGTCTGCTCCGAGTAGTTGCGCGGACTAATATCTGCAATAATCAGTTTCTTCACCAGTTTGGGATATTTAAGTGCAAATAGCATCGCCGTTTTTCCACCCATCGAGTGCCCAAGCAAATTTACGTTGCTAAGGTTGAGGGTAGTGAATAATTTGTGCAGGTCTTCAACCATCCCCTCGTAAGTGTGTGTGGCTGTGTGTGGCGACCGGCCGTGGTTACGCTGATCGGGAATGATAACATGAAAATCGCTCTCCAGCTGGCGCGCCATCGATACCCAGTTGTCCGACGAGCCATAGAGCCCGTGAAGAATCAC
>CAZWOA010000051.1:6544-15791 GCA_964635545.1 uncultured Marinilabiliaceae bacterium | reverse complement strand
GAAAGGTATTGATTGTGAGAAGAATGCAAGGTTCTCCAAACTTAAGTCATGACCGGCATTTATCATCAGTCCCAGTTTGTTGGCGTGGTTGGCAGCCTCCACAAATGGCGCAACGGCTTTGTCTCTATTGGCAGCATACTGCGCCGCATAAGGCTCGGTGTATAGCTCAATACGGTCGGTACCGGTTTTTACCGCTCCATCAATATTGGCCAGGTTGGTATCAACAAAAATGGAGGTGCGTATTCCTGCTTCCTTAAATCGTGCTATAACATCTTGAAGCAAAGATAAATGCGTTACTGTATCCCATCCTGCGTTTGAGGTGAGTGCCTCGGGTGGATCGGGCACAAGAGTTACCTGATGTGGTTGCGCTTTAAGAACCAAATCGATGAAACTATCTGAAGGATAGCCTTCTATGTTGAACTCGGTCTTTATTATCGGGCGGATATTGAATACATCCTGATAACGGATATGCCTCTCATCGGGGCGCGGATGCACAGTCACACCATCGGCACCAAAGAGCTGAACATCGACAGCCGCCTTAGTTACATCAGGTATATTACCTCCTCGAGCATTACGCAGGGTGGCTATTTTGTTTATGTTTACACTTAGTTTAGTCATCTTTTATCTTAATTGCCTGTTTAATTTATAACAATATTGTGATGAAAACGTTTTAAAGTAAAGAACATTTTATATCTTGTTGGTAATTATAGGGTGTACCTATTGCAAAGCTAACAAGTATTTTTGTTATTTTCATTTTATGATAGCTAAAGATTTAATTTCGGATGTGATACCGGCGCTTAAAACCTCAGATACAGGGCTTGACGCCCTCAACTGGATGGAGGTGTTTAAGGTGTCGCATCTGCCTATTGTGAATAATGAGACGTTGCTGGGGCTTATTTCAGAGGCCGATATTTACGATCAGAATAGAATAGATACTGCCATTGGTGAGCATCGCCTGTCACTTTTGGTGCCTTATGTGTATGAGTTTCAGCATATATACGATGTGGTGGAGGTGGCCTCGAGGTTGCGTCTTTCGGTTATTCCGGTGGTAGATGACGAGAAAAAATATGTTGGCCTTATATCACTATCCAATCTTACTTGGCAATTTGGTAAACTTATAGGCTCATCAACTCCAGGTGCAGTAATTGAGATTGAGGTAAAACCGCGAGATTACTCCATTGGAACTATAAGTAGAATTATTGAAGATGCTGATGCCGAGGTGCTTAGCCTATATGTTAGTCAGGAGGAGCAGAGTCAGAATTACCGTGTTATAGTGAAGGTAAATAAGATAGATACCACCATCATAATGAGGTCGTTCGAGCGGTTCGGGCATACAATAAGGGTGGTGTCATCCTATAACGACTCGGTAGATCATAAGTTGAAGGAAAACTACGATTCGTTGATGAAATATCTTGATGTATAATCTTTTTTATACTTTTGAAGAGTCTTAATTTATTTGTATTCCATGAAAATAGCCATCTTTGGTAGAAAATTCGACGAGAAGTTTGCCGATTCAATGATAAATATGCTTCAAATTCTTCAAAAGCATAACGTTGAGGTGATTTTCTACAAGCCGTTTGTCGATTTTATGAAAAAATCATTCAATATCGATACTTCACAATTTATGTGGTTCGATTCGCCGCTACAGAGTGGCATCGTTGATGCGGCATTCAGCATTGGTGGTGATGGTACTTTTCTGGAGGCAGTAACATATGTGCGCGACTCCGGCATTCCTATTTTGGGCATCAACAGTGGGCGGCTAGGTTTCCTCGCCGATACTGCCCAGCACGATATTGAGAAATCACTCGACTTTTTCTTTGCCGGCAACTATCGCATCGAGCATCTCGACCTGTTGTGCATGGATAGCTGCCACAAAAACCTAGAGGTGAACTTTGCACTTAATGAGGTGGCGGTAACCAAGCGCGACTCATCATCGATGATAACGATTCATACCTATATAGATGGCGAGTTTCTTAACTCATACTGGGCCGATGGGCTGATAATATCCACTCCCACAGGCTCTACCGCTTATTCGCTAAGCGTGGGTGGCCCGCTTATACATCCCGAAACGCCCAATTTCATTATTACGCCCATAGCACCCCACAATCTTAATGTGCGGCCGTTGGTAGTTTCAAATAATTCTGTTATCGACCTTCATATAGAGGGTAGGGGCGAGAATGTGCTGGCATCGCTCGATAGCCGTAACTTTGTGTTTGATAAGCATTGTCGTATGAGAATAAGGAAAGCCGGGTTTCAAATTAATGTGATAAAGTTTCCCGACTGCTCATTTTACTCCACTTTGCGCAGTAAATTGATGTGGGGAGCCGATACACGTAACTAAATTGTTAATATAAAGCTAAATTTTCGACCTAATGTTATCTTTTACGCAGAAAACACAATAAAATACATAAAAAACGGTTTCCTTTAAAGACCCTAAAAACGGGTTTTTCTTATTTAGAAGCATTATGTATTACGGTGCGGTTAATAAGAGATAACCATTGATACAGATAAAAATTATGAGTAGTAACCGAATACCATTTCTGATATTCTTCCTGATGATGACAACCATTGCTGTTCGTGCTCAAAACCGCATGGAGATAGGGTTGTTTGCCGGAGCCGGTTACTATATGGGCGACCTTAATCCATCTACCCATTTCAAGAAATCACACCCTGCAATTGGCGGGCTGGTGCGATATAACATGACAGACAGGATAGCATTTAAGGGAACAGGAACTATTAGTGGCATGAGTGGTGAGTATCCTACGCATGGAGTATTATTTCCCAATGCAGAGGATTGGGAGTACTCGTTTTCGCGTACATTTGGTGATTTTTCGGCTCAAATGGAGCTGAATTTTATGCCCTACGACCATCCGTTCAAAACTAAAACTAAGTTTACACCTTACATTTCATACGGTGTTGCAACTACTATATATAAAAGATATGGCAATGAAATGCAAAATGAAAAAAATAAAACAGTTTTTGTATTATCTTTGCCTTTCGGTGTAGGTGTTAAATATAAATTGAGTAACTGGATTCGGATAGGTGCCGAGTGGACATTTAGGAAAACTTTTGTTGACGACCTTGATGTCACAGTCTATTCTGATGTTATACGCCCCGACGACCCTTATGGGTTTGATGAGCATGTGCTTACACACAATAATGACTGGTATTCGTTTGCCGGAGTTACTGTTTCTTTCAGTTTCCTACGCAGGAAAATTGACTGTAATAGTGGTTATTAAATTAAATGAATTGGTTTAAATATTGAGCCATACATTATGAGATTATGTCGTTGAAAGATCAATTGATAAAGGATAAGCTTCCTAAGCATGTGGCCATAATAATGGATGGCAACGGGCGTTGGGCCAAGAAGCGTGGTAATGCCCGGGTATTTGGGCATCAGCATGGCGTTGCTGCTGTGCGTGAAGCCACTGAGGCCGCTGCCGAAATGGGGATAGAATTTCTTACCTTATATGCATTCTCTACCGAGAACTGGAACCGCCCCAAATTTGAGGTTGAGGCACTAATGTCGCTCCTTGTGTCAACCATCAGTGCCGAAACAAAAACATTGATGAAGAATAATGTGCGACTGGCAACCATAGGTAACGATAATGCACTGCCCGCCAATGTAAGAAAGAAACTTAACGACTGCATAGCACAAACTTCAGGAAACACCGGGCTTACACTGGTGCTGGCCCTTAGCTATAGCTCCCGATGGGAAATAGTGAATGCCGTGAAAAATATATCGAAGAAAATTAAAGATAGTGAGATTGAAATAGATGATATAGACGATGCTCTATTCTCCGAGTTTCTTACCACTAAAGGCATGCCCGATCCGGAGTTGCTCATTCGCACAAGCGGTGAATATAGAATAAGCAATTTTCTGTTGTGGCAAATAGCATATTCCGAACTATATTTTTGCGACACTCTATGGCCCGATTTCAGAAAAGAGGATTTTTATAGTGCTCTTGTCGATTATCAGAATAGAGAGAGACGATTTGGGTTAACCAGTGATCAGATATCATCAAAATAAATAGACGAAAACTTATTATAATGCGCAATATATATCTATTAGTAATACTTCTTTTGTTACCATTATCGACACTGTATTCACAAGAAGAAATTTCTTATATATCATATTCGGGTAATCCTCGAAAATATGTTATTTCTGATATTGAAGTAGTTGGGGTTGAGAATCTTGATGCCAAAATATTGGTGAATCTGTCGGGTCTTAAAGTAGGGCAAACAGTGGCTGTGCCCGGTGATGATATTTCGGAAGCCATACGCCGCTACTGGAATCACGGCCTCTTCTCCGATGTGAAGGTTTACTTTACACCCAGTGCCAATAACCGTGAGATAGCTTTGCAAATATATCTGCAGGAGCGCCCACGAATGAGTGACATAAACTTTCATGGATTGAAAAAGAGCGAAATAGAGACCATAAGCGGTAAGGTTGCCATGATGCGCGGTTCGCAAGTTACCCCTTTTATGGTGGCAAGGGCCGAAAAGTATGTGACCAACTATTTTGTGGAAAAAGGTTTCTATAATACTACTGTAAATATTGTGCAAAAAGAGGATGCAACAAAGCCTAATCAGGTTATCCTCGATGTGTATGTAGATAAAAAAGAGAAGGTTAAGGTTAAATCTCTTGTATTCGAGGGTAATGAGGTGCTTTCATACAACAAGCTTAACCGTGCAATGAAAAAAACAAATCAAAAGGGTAAAATTCGTAACTTCTTTAGAACCAAAAAGTTCGTTAAAGATAAATATGAAGAAGATTTGATAGCCCTTATTGATAAGTATAACGAAGAGGGTTATAGAGACGCAAGGGTGGTGACAGAAACGGTAAATCGTAATGATGATAATACCGTAGATGTGGTTATCAAAGTTGAAGAAGGTGATAAATATTATATTGGTAATATTACTTGGGTAGGTAATAGTATCTATGCCGGTGAACAGCTGTCGCAGTGGTTGCGTATATCCAAAGGTGATGTTTTCAACAACAAACGTATGGATAAACGCCTATTCTCTGATGAGGATGCAGTTCACAACGTATATATGGATAAGGGTTACCTTTTCTCTAATATAACTCCGCTGGAAACCAACGTGCATGGTGATACTATCGACCTTGAGATGCGTATTGTTGAAGGACCGCAAGCTACTGTTAACAATGTGATAATCAGGGGTAACACCAAAACCCACGAGCAGGTGGTGCGTCGCGAAATACGTACCAAGCCAGGTCAGCTTTTCAGCAAATCGGAACTTATACGTACAGTGCGCGAACTTGCACAGCTTGGCCACTTCGACCCCGAAAAAATTAAGCCGGATGTGCTTCCCGATCCCGATAACGGAACGGTTGATCTTGCCTATGAACTAGCAGAGAAACCCAATGACCAGATTGAACTCTCGGGAGGCTGGGGTGCCGGTATGTTTGTAGGGTCGGTAGGTCTTAAGTTCTCCAACTTCTCTATGCGTAATATGTTTAACAAAGAGGCGTGGCGCCCGCTTCCATCAGGTGATGGCCAGCAACTTGCACTGCGCGCTCAAACTAACGGAAAATATTACCAATCATACAGCCTTTCGTTTACTGAGCCATGGCTTGGAGGTAAACGCCCTAATTCACTGAGTGTTAGTTTGTATCACTCATTGCAGACCGGGGTTAGCAGTAATGCATGGAATGCCTTCAACAGCGGCTATGGTTACGGCTATGGTTACGGTTACGGATCGGGCTATGGCTATGGTTACGACCGTAATGTGAATCAATACCGTAAGGTGAGTGGTGCATCATTAGGATTTGGAAAACGACTAAGCTGGCCCGATGACTACTTTACAATATATAGCGAGGTAGGATATCAGTTATTCCAAATGAAGAACTGGTACTTCCTGGATATGCAAAATGGAAATGCCAATATTCTGAATTTTAGATTGGTGTTAAGTCGCCGCTCCATAGATAATCCTATCTATACCCGTTCGGGATCTGATTTTTCTGTGGGCGTCTCTTTCACTCCTCCCTATTCAATGTTTGAAGATCGTGACTACTCTAAAGTTGCAGCCGACAAAAAATATAGGTTTGTTGAGTATCATAAATGGAATTTCAAAAGTGGAATTTATAAAACACTCGATCGTGGTCATAAACTTGTGTTAACTGGAAAGATGGAGATGGGATTCCTAGGGTACTATAATAAAGATAAGAAATCACCGTTCGAGAAATTTGTGGTGGGTGGCGACGGCATGTCGGGCTATAGTACATATGGTGAGGAGACTATCGGACTTAGAGGATATGAGAACTCGTCAATAACACCGCGTTCGGCCAACGGATACTCATATGATGGTAATATCTATAATAAACTTACCATGGAGTTGAGGTATCCTATATCGTTGCAGCCCTCGGCAACTGTGTATGCGCTAACATTCCTGGAGGCAGGTAACTGCTGGAGCGACTTCCGCGACTTCAACCCATTTGAGTTGAAACGCTCTGCGGGAGCCGGTCTTAGAATCTTCCTTCCAATATTCGGATTACTGGGTATTGACTGGGGATATGGCTTCGACGATGTTAATGGTAGTTCGCAGGCCGGTGGTAGCCAATTCCACTTCGTTATAGGACAGTCGTTTTAACGATTTGTGGTTTGGTTCGTTTTTTGTAGCTTTAATATTGTTAACTATAAAAATTGAAATCTATGAAACGTATATTATTAACAATAGTATTTGCAGGGCTCTTTATGTCAGCCTGGGCACAAAAGTTTGCATTTGTCGATACCGAGTATATATTAAGAAATATACCCGCCTATGAATCGGCCAATGAGCAGGTTAACCAGCTTGCCAAGAGGTATGAAACTGAGGTGAAAGCTCGTTTTGAAGAGGTTGCAACTTTGTATGAAACTTATAAAAACGAGAATGTTTTTCTTTCGGCCGATATGAAGGTTAAGAAAGAGAATGAGATAGTGGAGAAGGAGCAAGCAGCCAAAAAACTGCAACAACAATATTTTGGTCAGGATGGCGACCTCTTTAAACGTAGAGAGGCATTGGTGAAACCCATTCAAGATCAAGTATTTAATGCAATATCAACATTGGCCAACGAGAAAGGTCTTGGCGCTATTTTCGATAAAGCATCGGGAGCCGGCATTATGTTCAGCGATTCTAAACTCAATATTAGCGATGAGGTGCTCTCTAAGCTAGGCTATAAAAAATAAATATTAAGAAAACGATATACTATGAAAATTAAATCACTTTTAATACTCGCTTTTGTAGCCTTTGGTGCAACTATGATTGCTCAGCAGCCACTTAAGTTCGGTCATGTGGATACTCAGGCGCTTATGGAGCAACTACCCGACGTGGATGCTCTTCAGAAAACTATGGAAGCAGAATATAAGTCGCTTGAGAGTAAACTTACTGTAATGCAGGAAGACTTACAGAAAATGCAGGATAGTTATGTGAAGAGCGCCGAAACCATGACTCCCGAAGCTCGCGAAAAGAAGGAGAATGAAATTATTGAAGCCAGCAAAAAAGTGCAAAACTTCTATACTCTCTCCCAGCAGCAACTGCGCACCAAAGAGCAGGAACTATATATGCCTATAATGCAAAAAGTGCAAAAAGCAATTGACGAAGTGGGTGAAGAAGGTGAATTTATTTATATATTTGAATCTTCGGTAGGTTTTACATTATACCTCTCGGAAAAGAGTGTGGATGTGGCACCGCTTGTTAAACAAAAACTAGGTGTTAAATAATTAGTAACTTTATATTTTAATATAACCGCCTTCAATGATAGACTCAAATATTTGACATAGACGGTTGTGTAGGTAAAAAACGGAAAAAAATAGAACTCATGAAACTTATTAAATCATTCTTTCTTTCGGTTGCACTTCTTGCAGGTGTTACTGCCTTTGGCCAGGAGCTTAAATTCGGCCATATAGATGTTCAGAAGTTTGTGTCTGAGCTGCCCGAAAAGATTCAGGCTGAAAAAACCCTTCAAGAAGAGGCTGCCAAACTAGAGGACCAACTTAAAGTTATGGGTGCCGACCTTGAGAAAAAATATACTGATTATATGACTCAACGCGAGTCGTTGCCCGAGCTTATTCGTGCTACTAAAGAAAAAGAGATTCAAGATGCCGATCAACGTATCAAAAACTACCAGATGATGGCTCAGCAAACTCTCTCACAAAAAGAGCAACAACTGCTTCACCCTATCATTGAGAAGGTACAGAAAGCTATCGACGAAGTGGGTCACGATAACGGTCTTATCTACATCTTCGACATCAGCTCGCAAGTAGTGCTTTATCATTCTGATAATAGCCTTGATGTAGCTCCAATGGTGAAAAACAAACTTGGAATCAAGTAATTACTGTTTTTATACTATATAAAGGGGTGGTTTTCCATCCCTTTTTTTATTTTTGTCAAAACTGATGTTATGCTTCCTCAAGTAAAAGGTCCTATTGCACTATTCGACTCCGGCTATGGTGGCCTCACCATATTAGAGAAGGTGAGGGAGGTGATGCCCCAATACGATTATATATATCTTGGCGATAATGCCCGCACTCCCTATGGCTCACGATCGTTCGAGGTAGTGTATGAATATACGTTGCAGAGTGTGAAGAAGCTCTTTGAGATGGGTGCCCACCTTGTTATTCTGGCATGTAACACCGCTTCGGCAAAGGCTTTGCGATCTATTCAGCAGCGCGACCTTGCCGCTATTGACCCGCACAGGAGGGTGCTTGGCGTGATACGTCCCAGCGTAGAGATGGTTGGAGATATTACAACCACTAATAAAGTGGGCGTGTTTGGTACTGTAGGCACGGTGCAGTCACTCTCGTATGCCATCGAGATTAATAAGCTTGATCCGCACATCGATGTATTTCAGGAGGCGTGCCCAATGTGGGTGCCGCTGGTTGAGAATAATGAGTTTGATAAGCCGGGTGCCGATTATTTCATCAGGCAGCATGTAGATAATCTTCTTGCCCAATCGGCTCATATCGATACTGTTATATTGGGCTGCACGCATTACCCATTATTGGTGCCCAAAATAAGGAAGTTTCTGCCTCCTGAAGTTAAATTACTTGAGCAGGGCTATATAGTTGCCAATAGTCTTAAAGATTATCTGCAACGACACCCTGAGATGGATGCCAAATGCTCGTGCGGGGGAACAGTAAAATTCTTCACCACCGAGAGTGTTGATAAATTCAGCCAAACAGCATCCATATTTTTCTCTGGAGAGCTTGATGTAAAACATATTGTGCTGTAGGGTAGTTGATATGTT
>CAZWOA010000051.1:0-6444 GCA_964635545.1 uncultured Marinilabiliaceae bacterium | reverse complement strand
TTCATCCTTGTACCACGAAGAGTACATCAGGTAGTTATTTGCAATCTTCTCAATCATCTCTTTGGTTTGCTCGGGCTCGATATCTTTCACTTTCTTTGCCGGAACACCGGCATAAATGCTGTTTGGCTCCACTTTGGTGCCGGTAAGCACAAGCGAGTTGGCTGCAATTATAGAGTTACTGCCTATCACTGCGTTGTCGAGTATGGTTGCCCCCATGCCTATAAGGGTGTTACTCTCAAGTTTTGCGCCGTGTATGGTAACATTATGACCGATAGATACATTATCGCCAATCTCTATTGTCGATTTCTGATATAGAGTGTGCAGTACTGCACCATCCTGTATATTTACTTTGTTGCCTATGGTTATTGTATTTACATCGCCGCGTAGCACTGCGTTATACCATATACTACAATCATCGCCCATAGTAACATCGCCAATTATGGTAGCGTTTTCGGCAAGGAAAACATTCTTGCCAAACTTGGGTGTTATTCCTCTTAAAGTTCTTACTAATGCCATTTTTGTCTATTTTAGTAGTGCAAATTTATGAATTTATTATCAGTTGTCTATGCTCTTTTATTCTCTTATGAATAACTACAATCGATATGCTGTTTTGTTTGATGATTAATTTTTAGGATGATATGTAATTCATTAGTAAATTACTTTATCGTCGGATTGTGTTAAACTTGCTTATTGCCAGCATGATATGTTAAAAACCTGATAATTATCAAAACCTGATAATAAATTGAAATATATCTTTGTGTATAACGCATTTGATTTTTAATGATATCTTTAAGGTGTCAAGTTGCTTTGCTATTGTGTGTTAATGCAAGCTATCGATGTAGAGAGTGATAATATTACAGATATGGAAAATAATATGAAAGTAATTGAAAGAGACGAAGTTGTAATCAGGTTTTCTGGCGATTCAGGTGACGGGATGCAGCTTTCCGGTTCTCTGTTTTCTGATACTTCCGCACTGTTGGGTAACAGTGTATCCACTTTCCCCGACTATCCGTCGGAAATACGTGCGCCTCAAGGTACTGTAGCGGGCGTTTCGGGTTTTCAGGTTCATATAGGAAGTCGCATAATCTCCACGCCCGGCGATTATGCCGATGTGCTTGTGGCTATGAATCCTGCCGCCCTTAAGGCCAACGTGAAATGGGTGCGTAAAGGTGGTACTATCATCTGTGATGCCGATGCTTTTAATGATAAAGGCTATGAGCGTGCAGGTTATAAAACTACCGACCCTATTGCCGAATTGAAACTTGAAGATTACCATATTGTGTTTGCTCCGGTAACTTCAATGACTCGCGAAACACTCAAGGATAGCGGACTTGACAATAAGAGTGTACTTCGATGCAAAAATATGTTTGCACTGGGAGTGTGTTACTTCATGTTCGACCGTCCTCTCAATTTCACCGAGGATTATTACGAAGCTAAATTCAAGAAAAACCAGAGTGTAGTTGAGGCCAATAAGGAGGTGCTTAGAGCCGGATATAACTATGCTGCCAACACTCACGCCATACCAAATACCTATAGGGTGGCACCTGCCGAGCAGCCCAAAGGTACTTACCGTAATATAAATGGAAATACTGCTACTGCATGGGGTTTGATGGCTGCTGCCGAGAAATCGGGCTTGAATCTTTTCTGCGGTTCATACCCTATTACTCCGGCTACCGATATTCTTCAGGAACTGGCCAAACGTAAGGATTTGGGAGTTAAAACTCTTCAGGCCGAGGATGAGATTGCGGGAATATGCACATCAATAGGAGCCGCTTTTGCAGGGAACTTTGCCGTTACCACCACTTCAGGCCCGGGATTATCGCTAAAAGCGGAGGCGTTGGGACTTGCCGTTATGACTGAGCTGCCCCTTGTGGTGGTGAATGTGCAGCGCGGCGGACCATCTACCGGCTTGCCTACCAAAACAGAGCAGTCGGATCTTAACCAGGCTCTATGGGGACGTAATGGCGAGTGCCCCATGGTGGTTATTGCCGCCAGCACCCCATCCGATTGTTTCGATCAGGCATTTACAGCATCTAAAATAGCGTTGGAGCATATGACTCCCGTTATGTTGCTCACCGACGGCTTTATTGCCAACGGGTCGCAGCCCTGGAGAATTCCGTCGATGGCTAACTACCCCGAGATCAAACCGCCTCTGGTGCACGAAGGAACTACCGATTATATGCCTTATCGCCGTGATGCGCAAAGGCTTGCCCGATCGTGGGCTATCCCCGGAACTAAAGGACTTGAGCACCGCATTGGAGGTTTGGAGAAGGATTTCCTGAAGGGAAGCGTATCTCACGACCCGATTAACCACCAGAAAATGGTTGATGTGCGTGCCGCCAAGGTTAAAAGAGTGGAGAATTTTATTGCCGACCAATCAGTTTTTGGCAATGATGAAGGCGATGTGCTTGTAGTGGGCTGGGGGGGTACATATGGTCACCTTTATGCCGCAGTAAACCGTTTGCAGAAAGAGGGCAAGAAAATTAGTCTGGCTCACTTTAACCATATCAACCCGCTGCCCAAAAATACGGAGCAGGTGTTGGGTCGATTTAAAAAAATAGTGGTGTGCGAACTAAATACCGGTCAGTTTGCCAATTATCTTCGGATGAATTTCCAACAGTTTGAATATCATCAATATAATAAAGTGCAAGGATTGCCTTTTACTGTTGAAGAGTTGGCCGATAAGTTTAACGAGCTTTTGGAGGAAAGATAATTATGTCAGAAACAGGATATAAATATGTCGCTAAAGATTTCAAGAGCGACCAGGAGGTAAGATGGTGCCCCGGCTGTGGCGACCATGCTATACTATCGGCTGTGCAGCGTGCATTGCCCGAGGTGTCGGAAGCGCTTAACTATTCCAAGGAGAGGTATGCGTTTATTTCGGGCATCGGCTGTTCATCGCGCTTCCCATATTATATGGATACCTATGGTTTTCACGGTATTCACGGTAGGGCGGCTGCTATAGCAACAGGTGTTAAAGTGGCCAATCCAAAATTATCGGTATGGCAAATTACCGGTGATGGTGATGCGCTTGCCATTGGTGGTAACCACTTTATACATGCCGTGCGTCGTAATATCGATATCAATATATTGCTTTTCAATAACGAGATTTATGGTCTCACCAAAGGGCAGTACTCGCCAACGTCAAAACTTGGAATTGTTACTAAAACATCACCTTTCGGTACTGTGGAACATCCATTTATGCCCGGCGAACTGGTGCTGGGAGCAAGGGGTACTTTCTTTGCTCGTTCCATAGATATGGAGGTGGCACTTACCAAAGATTGCATGGTAGCAGCTGCAAAACATGATGGTACATCGGTTGTTGAAATACTTCAGAACTGCGTGATATTCAACGATGGAACCCATGATGCCTTTGCCGATAAAAGCGTGAGGAGCGAGTCAACTATTGTGCTTGAGCATGGACAGCCAATGCTGTTTGGGAAGGATAAAAATAAAGGACTTGTGCTCGATGCCGAGAATCTTCGACTTAAAATTGTTACACTAGGAGAGAATGGCGTTAAACCCGAAGATGTATTGGTGCATAATGCCCATAATCCTAACCCCGGCATACACATGATGCTTGTGTATATGCGTCCGCCATTGCCTGTGGCTCTGGGCGTTATACGTTGTGTTAAAGATTCTACCTACGATGATAATGTGCGTGACCAGGTTGAGGCTGTTAGAGAAAAATCATCTATTAAATGTATGGATGATTTGCTCCATAGTGGCGATACCTGGGAGGTGTAAAATATTATAATTGTGAAAAACATAGGGGCTGGAAGTTAAATTTCCGGCTTTCTTTTTATCATGATGTTTGTATAGATAAAATTTTTTATATATTCAACACATTATAATTATTAACGAACACACAACCAGATGAATAGATTATTTACCCTTTTAATACTTTCACTTTTGATAAGCTTTGGTAATGATACTTGGGCCGGAGTGAGTTTGCCTGCAGTGATATCCGACGGTATGGTTCTGCAACGAAACAGTTCAGTAACCCTTTGGGGTTGGGCAAAGCCACACGAGGAGGTTAGTATCACTTTGGGCTGGAACAAACTGACTGTGCATGCCAAAGCTGATGTGAACGCACGTTGGAGCGTACAGGTTAACACACCTGAAGCCGGTGGTCCATACGAGATTGCTTTTAAGGCTTCCAACTTCCTGCTTGTTAAAGACGTGCTTATAGGTGAGGTGTGGTTATGCTCGGGGCAGAGTAATATGGAGTGGACTCCGGCAATGGGTATCGATAATGCCCAGGCGGAGATAGATAATTCTTCCGATGAAAATCTGCGGTTTTTTAATGTGGCTAATGCTTCTGCCGATGGGTTGCAAAATGATTGTAACGGCAATTGGGTTAAAAGTGCACCTTATACCATGAAGGATTTTTCGGCGGCTGCCTATTTCTTTGGAAAGGAGCTGCGTAAAAAACTTAATGTGCCTGTTGCTCTGATAAATGCAAGTTGGGGAGGCTCAAATATTGAAACGTGGATGGATCCGGAGTGGATTAGAGAGAGTCTCTTTGTTGATATGGCTACACTGCGCATGCCCGAAAGTGATTATGTGCCTACTCAGGCCGGGAAGCTGTATAATGCAATGATTCACCCAATAAGTAAATTTAAAATTGCCGGTATGTTATGGTATCAGGGCGAGAGTAATCTCTTTAATGCCGGTAGTTACGGCACTTTGCTTGGTGCCATGGTTAATGGATTAAGAGCTACATGGGGGTATCAGTTCCCATTTTACTATGCCCAGATTGCGCCTTATAATTATGGTGGTAACGATGTATCAGCACACCTTAGAGATGAGCAACGTAAGGCACAACAGACGATATCTAACTCGGGGATGATTGTTCTTAGCGATGTGGGTGATTATAACAATGTTCATCCTCGCAATAAGCAAGCAGTGGGAGCTCGTTTTGCAGCTATGGCACTTAAAAATAATTATGGTTTTGAGAAGTTATCTGCCTATGGTCCGGTGTATCAAACAATTAAAAATGAGGGTAATAAGCTGCGTATTGTTTTCGATATGGAGCCGGGTGAGTCTCTGGTTGCCAAGGGAGGTAATCCTACCGGATTTTATGTGGCAAGCGTCGATCGTCAATACCATAAGGCTGATGCAAAAATAGTTGGCAATACAATTATAGTGTCATCTCCAAAGGTGAAATTCCCGGTGGCGGTGCGTTATGCTTTCGATAATGCCGCAACAGGTAATATTTTTAACTCTTCAGGCTTGCCGGCATCTTGCTTCAGATCCGAGAATTGGCCCATGTATTTCGAATAATATAAATATACAACTATGGAACCTGGAACCTCGCTACCAATCCAGTATCGTCGCCGACGTAGCGACCGCGATATATTGCAAGAGTTGATACCCTATAGGATTAGGGAGGTTCTGCTTGTGGCCACCTACTACGACTCGTACAATATAATAAAGGAGGAGCAGTTTTTTGAGCGTATTTATGGCGATTATGTTCAGCTAAACCTATTCTATGCGCCACGCATCACTAGTGCTTCTAACTGGCATGAGGTGCAGGAGTGTATGGAGACTCGTAAGTTTGACTTGGTGATAATCATGTCGGGCGTTGACCGAATGATGCCGCTGGATATTAGTGCCAATATTAAAAAGCATCTGCCTGATGTTCCTATCCTGTTGCTTGCTAATAATAATAGCGACCTGAAATTCTTTAATAGCATTACCGGCAAAATGAAGAATATAGAGCGTGTGTTTGTATGGAATGGCGACTCTACGGTGTTTGTGGCAATGATTAAGTATGTGGAGGATAGGCTTAACGTGGAGGTTGACGTAGAGGTGGGCGATGTGCGTATAATTCTTTTGGTAGAAGATTCGAAACGATACTACAGCCGCTACTTACCGCTACTATACTCCATTATCAGAAATCAAACTCAGGCGATAATGATGGAGAATGCCACCGACCCTGTATATACCATGCATAAGATGAGGGTGCGCCCCAAAATTCTGCTGGTAAGTAACTTCGAGGAGGCGGTTGAGATTATCGATAAATATAAGGAGAATCTTCTATGTCTTATTTCTGACGTGGAGTTCCCCCGCGATGGTCAAATAGATGATAAGGCAGGAATTGACCTTGTGAAATATGTGCAAAAACAGATTATACTTCCTGTTCTTTTGCAGTCGTCCGATAGTTCTAATGCCGAGTTGGCAAGGTTACTCAATGCCGATTTTGTAGATAAAAACTCACCAACTCTATCTAATTCCATCAATGAGTTTATTTATAAAAAACTTGGTTTTGGCAGTTTTAGGTTTACTACATCACGAGGTGTGGAAGAGGCAGTTGCCAATAATTTGGAGGAGTTTGAAGAGTGCCTGAAATATGTATCGGCCGAGTCGCTTGTGTATCATGGTAAAAGGCATGGTATATGGAAATGGCTTATGGCAAGGGGCGAAATAATATTGGCCAAA
>CAZWOA010000050.1:0-24015 GCA_964635545.1 uncultured Marinilabiliaceae bacterium | reverse complement strand
TTTTTGTTGTCATTATTTGTTATTAAATATCTTTAAAGATAAGCAAATGACGCAATAAGGGCTACCGTAGGTTTAGTTCAACAGCTCGTTTGGCAAAAGCGGGGGTTCGTGCTTCTATGTCAGTGAAGTGCTAAATTCAAGCTTTGTGCATCTAATGAATTTTGGTGCTAAAAATCCCCGCCTTCGCAAAGCGGCAAAACGTTATGGGAAATGCTTTTTGAACACTCGTCACAAAAAGAAAATTTGGTTAAAAAAATCGAAAATTGAGGTAACTGAATTTTAATTTGTAAATTGCAACAATAAATTAGAAAGCTAAAAAGAATGTTGATAAAAGAGAGAATAAGCATAGAAGAATTTGATGATAAAAGTTATCAAATAAGGCTTGTTGAACCTTTTGAAGAAGAGAAAGCTGTACTAACTCACTACCTTCATAATATACATAACAAAATTTCAAAATATTACAAAAAAGAAGCATTGTCCGTTCTTAAAAATTACGTTGAATATAAAAACGAAAATGAAATTTATATTGTAGCAGAAGAAGCTCTACAACACTTTTTATTTGAAGTTGAAAACGTCCCGTTTCCAACTCCTGAAAATTACACTTTTAAATTTATTGACCTTTTTGCAGGAATTGGAGGTTTTAGAATCGCAATGCAAAACGTTGGAGGAAAATGCGTATATACAAGCGAATGGAACAAAGATGCAAAAAAAACATATCGTGAAAATTTTGGTGAAATTCCATTTGGAGACATCACCAAAACTGAAACGAAAAATTATATTCCAACAGAATTTGACGTGCTTTGTGCAGGTTTTCCTTGCCAAGCATTTTCGATTGCAGGTTATCAAAAAGGCTTTTCCGATACGAGAGGAACACTGTTTTTTGACATTGAACAAATTATTGAAAAACACCGACCAAAGGTCGTGTTTTTGGAAAATGTCAAAAATTTAGTTTCTCACGACAACGGAAAAACTTTTAAAGTAATCATCGAAATTTTAGAAGAAAAATTAGGCTACAAAGTGTTTCATAAAGTTTTAAATTCAATGACACACGCAAATGTGCCACAAAATAGAGAACGAATTTTTATTGTTGCTTTTGACCCAAAACAAGTTGAGAATTACAAGAAATTTAAGTTTCCAGAAGAAATTAAATTGACAAAAACAATTCACGATATTTTGGAACAAGGCAAACAAGATGATAAATATTATTATCCTGAAACTCATCAATACTACCCTGAACTTGCAAAAACGATTACAAAAAAAGACACTGTCTATCAATGGCGTAGAGTTTATGTAAGGGAAAATAAAAGCAATGTTTGTCCAACTTTAACCGCAAATATGGGAGCAGGCGGACATAATGTGCCTTTGATAAAAGACGATTTTGGAATTAGAAAACTGACACCAAAAGAATGTTTTGCTTTTCAAGGATATAAATCTGTTGCTTAATCTATGAATAACAAAGGAAACAAGCACGAAAACTATGAAATTCTAAATCTTTTAGGATATGGTTTAGCCAAATTTGATAATGAATTTATCAAACAATTTGGTTTTAAAACTAAACTTTCATTTTTTGAATATTTTGTCGAATTAGGAATAGTTGAAACAGGAAGTGTTGTTAAAAATCGAATGGATTTATTTGACCCATTTTTTGAAAATAGTAGAAAAGGTTGGTGGCAAAAAGGCGATGCTTATATTCATAGAAAATTACTGATTGATAGTTTATTTGGTAATGAAAATGCTGTTGGTTATGCAAATATTGTAAAGTTATTTTTGAAAGATAATCTTAAAATCAAAGATATTTTTGTTGAAGTAAAACCAATTGTAAAATCAAGATTTAAAAAACTTCAAGAAACAGGATTAGAAGCAGAATTGTATTTTATGAATAATTACAATTCGATTGATATTTTTAAGAATGGAAATATTGAAGATGCTCGTTTGTATGGCGATGGTTACGATTTTCAAATCAATGTAAATGAAAATTCATTTTTAGCAGAAGTAAAAGGAATTAGGGCTAAAAAAGGAAAATTTCGATTAACTGAAAATGAATATTTCAAAGCAAAAGAATATCAAAACGATTATATCATTACTTTGGTTTTAAATTTAGATGATTTACCTACTTTTTTAACTATTGAAAATCCTTTGAAAAATTTAAAATTTGAGGAAAGAATTATCAAATCCAAAGAAACAAAAGAATATCATTTAATATCAGAAGTATGTTGAATTTAGAACAAAAAATAGAATTTTTAAAAGCATATTTATTGGATATTAAAGATAACTATGCAGACAGTTTCAAAACTGATATTTTGTTTTATTTTGATGAATTTGAGAATATCGAAGAAAATAAAAATGTGTTTAATTTTTTGAATAAACTAAACTCAAAAGAAGAAATAGAAAATTCTATTGATACCTTAACTTCAAAAATCGTTATGAAATTTAACGAAGATGAAGAACAATTATCCGACTTTATCTTTTATGCACTAAACCCATAGCCCCGATTGCAGTGGAAATCCTTTTTTGAGAGGAACGAACAAAAAAGATTGTAACGGAAAGCGGGAAATAGCTCCCAAAAAACTTTCAGCAGTTTCAAAACTTTCGGGTCTTTTTAGCGAAAGTGCAATTCCTTTCATCAATTATCGGGTTGCTGAAAATATCTTTTGTCGTAGTTTTAATGCAGACAATCTTTCTCGTTCTGATACGGCTTTTGATGCAAATTATAATTCGATTGGAGTTGGTTTGAAAACTTTTGTATGTAATTCTAACAACAGTACAGAAAAAGTCGCAGAGTTTAATTCACTTTCTAGAGTTTTAGCCGATTTTCAGGGAAAAGATTTAGCGTTTAAACTTGCAGAATTTAGAAACGAACGTATTGATTTAGCAAATCGTCTTTACGATATTGAAAGTTCTTTATACCACATTGTTGCAAGAAAAAACAATGAATTAGTGCTTTTTGAAACGGATTACGATAAAATTGACATTAAAAACATTCATTCTGTAAAGCAAAATAGTGCAAGTTTGCAATTTGAAGACGGAAAGAATTTTTACAGTTTCAATTATTCAAAAAGCACACTTTTCAGAAAGTTTTACATTCCGCAAAATGCGTTTAAACTTCCAATTGAAATTTTGGAAGACCCATATACATTATTACTTGAACTGTTTGAGGATAAGACTTTAAAACCTGCAACAGACAAGTTTGTAAGAGGCATAAATTATGTGATTTTACCACTTTACGGAATTAAGAATAAAGAAAAATTTGTATTTGAAAAGAGCGGTTTAAATCAGTGGAACGCAGGAGGAAGAAAACGTGATTTTGGAGAGGTTTACATTCCTATCCCAATCGAAATTCACAAACAATTTCCTGACTTTTTTCCAGCAAGAGATGAATTGTTTGAACTCAAAATTCCGACAGGCGAAGTATTTTCAGCCAAAGTTTGTCAAGACAACTCAAAAGCGTTAATGACAAACCCAAACAAGGCACTTTCTGATTGGTTGTTACGCAAAGTTTTCCAAGTGAAAGAGGGCGAACTTTTGACAATCGAAAAGATGAACGAACTTGGTTTTGATAGCGTCATAATTTGTAAAGATGAAAACGGAAATTACAAAATTGACAAAGCAAAACTCGACAGCTACGAACAATTTATAACCGAATAATAAGCACTTCCTATAATAACTAAGGTCTCGTTTTGCCCAACGGGCATGAAATGAGACCGCTGTTGAACGAAACCGGCCAAACAGCTCTATGGAGTTTGAAACCGCGGAGATGCAACAACACATTTAAAACCTTCTACTTCATGACTATACCTTAGATTTAGCCGACTTATTGCCACATAATTGGAAAAAACACAACACTCACACCTCTTTTTCATCCGAATCCAGATAATTCCAAAGAAATCCAACTGAAATTAGAAAATTCCAAATCTCGATTAAACATCAAGAGCCTCGAGATTTTTTTTATTTTACTCAATGCGTAGGAGACCGAAGGGATACGCAGAGGCAGTTTTGTGAAAAGGTAAAATAAATCTTCAAAACACATTGAAACTGCAATAATAATCAAAAAACGATTATCTTTGCAGTTTCAATGTTGAATTTCGTTTTAAAATATGAAATATACAGTAAACAATTGGATAGAAGATTTGCAGAAAGACGGAAGAGTTTGTTTTTCGCTCGCCGATGCGGAGGAAAAATTTCCATTGTATAGCCGAATTGTTCTGAAAAATGCTCTAACACGCTTAGCCAGCATGAAAAAAATTTGTTCCGTTTGGAAAGGTTTTTATGTGATAATTCCTATTGAATTTCAAACGAAAGGAATTATTCCCGAAGTTTATTATATTGATTGGTTAATGAAATTTTTAAGGCGAGATTACTATGTTTCGCTACTCAATGCCGCTGTTTTTTACGGTGCAGCACACCAACAACCGCAAGAATTTACCATTATTACAACTCCACCCTCGTTAAGAAGTACACAGAAAAAAGGAACAAAAATCAATTTTAACAACAAAGCTACTATCCTTAAGCAGTTTACCGAACAACGCAAAACACCCACAGGTTACATTCTTATTTCGTCGCCCGAACTTACGGCAACTGACTTGATACAGTTTGAAAAAGAAATTGGCGGAATAAATCGTGCTGCAACTGTTTTGAATGAGTTGGCGGAAAGTTGCAATTTCAAAAAACTTACAAAAGAATTTTTTGAATATGTGTCAACGCCTGTCATTCAGCGATTAGGCTATTTACTTGAAGATATTTTGGAATACCAATCGAAAGCTAATGATTTGTATTCGTGCATTAATAAATATGACATTTCATTCCGTAAAACACCATTGAAAAATCAGAAATCCATTACAAATTGCGAAACAAATAAAAAATGGAAAGTGATTATCAACGAACAAATTGAGATAGACGAATGATACCCGAATACGCAATAAAAGAATGGAATAAAACCGTTCCGTGGCACAGAAACGAACAAATTGAACAGGATTTGGTAATATGTCGGGCATTAGTTGCACTATTTAATGACGAATATTTAGCCAAACATTTGGCTTTCAGAGGTGGGACAGCATTGCATAAACTATATTTGCAACCGCAACATCGCTACTCGGAAGATATTGATTTAGTGCAAATAAACGCAGAGCCGATAAAGGAAACAATGGACAGAATAAGAGAAGTTTTGTCATTTCTTGGCGAGCCCAAAATTAAGCAAAATGCACACAACAACACGCTAATTTTTCGTTTTGACTCGGAAATTCCGCCCATTATTCCTATTCGTTTAAAAGTTGAAATTAACACACGCGAACACTTTAATGTGTTGGAATTGACAAAATGTATCTTCAGTATTGATAACCAATGGTTTTCAGGAAATTGCAACATAACAACTTATCATTTGGAAGAACTGTTAGGCACAAAACTTCGAGCATTATATCAACGTCGAAAAGGTCGTGATTTATTCGATTTGTATAAAGCAATATCAATACAAAGCGTTAACATTGAAAATATTATCCATTGCTATCACGAATATATGAGTTTTGTAGTTGATAATCCGCCAACGCAAAAAGAGTATTTGCTAAATATGGAGTTAAAATGCAAGACAAAGAATTTTTAGATGATACAAATTTGCTGTTACGACCTGACGACAAGTACAATCTAACAGAGGCGTGGGAATTAGTGAGAAATCAATTAATAGAAAAATTATAGTGCAAACAGAACACCAGCAGCCAACAACTAAGGTGCCATTTTACCTACCGGGCATGAAATGAATTGAAAATCGACGGAGTCAAACCGCTGTTGAACGAAACCGGCCAAACAGCTCTATGGAGTTTGCAAGCTAATTGTTATTGTGAAATTACTGCTTTTTTCTTAAACTTTCTCCTTTAAACTGGAATTGGATTGATTTATGTTTATCAATCATATAATTCTGTTATGCCAAATTCAAGAATAGCATACGGTTTATTAATGGATACGGTTTTCATTTTGTTGTATGCATTTTTAAGTAGCTCTTTGGGGCTGATATATTCATCATATTGCTGAAACGGGCCATAGGTACTTATTCCAATCCAATCAATATAATCATCACCTGGATAGTAATATTCAGAACTGTTCCACCATTCCTCCGGGTCATCACTGGCATCTATATGGAAAAACCATGTAATATTTTCACATCCTTGCTTGTTGCACAGGTCGATGATGTGCCGGTATGCATCCCTGAAAATCTCTGGCCCGTCGGGATAATTTTCATCGCCATATCCGTCAGTTCTTCCACCTCCATTATGGTATCCGTTCCACGGAAACCATCTGCCATTTACTTCGGTACCGAATTCAGCCAGCAGATATGTATTACAGTTTATTGCTTCATTAGCCCACGATATTATTGCACTGTCATATTTACCGTTAATAATATCGATCAATTTATATTTTGGGTCAGGCTTATTATCTTCAAATACACTTCTGAACATCAGGCGGATAAAGGGAACCTTTCCCTTTGCTGATATTATCTCTACTGCCTGCTTGGGAAAAATTAAACCATCCATCCAGTTATTTGAAAAATATGCCCATGCAATATTTTGGCCTGCTAGCGATTCAAAATCATCTATATGGGCTTCTGTTACAATATCCTCTGTGCCACCAAAATCAGGGAAAGCACAATGATAAATTTTGCCTTCTATAGGCATCAATTTGTTGTTTGAGAAAGAACATGATGTTATGAACACATCATCCTTAACCATCTCTTTATAAGCTTCTAATGAATTATCTGATGAATTGATAGTCAGAAATACATTATCATAATCTTCATGCCACCATGAAATTGCATGAATTTCAGGATATTTGCCCGATTTTATCTCTTCGAAATACTCTTTTATCCATCCTGATTTAGAGTTATGTTGGTTACCTTTTTTATTATTTCCTGATAAAAAAATAATAACCCACCCTATGAATAAAATTAAAACCGTTATTGTGAATCTTTTCATATAACTTAAGTTTTAAATATTGTGTTGCCGCTGCTATGATTTATGGTATTTTAAAATAGTTAAGTTACTTATTTTTTCTTTTATATAAATTAGTTGCTCATCTTTCGTAAATAAATGGCTCTTTTACTATAAGTGAAAAGGATATTCAAAACCTCTTAGCGGCTAGCTAAACGGAATATGCGGAACTTAAATGATGCTATTTTATAAAAAAAGGACTGTCCCAAAAATGGAACAGTCCTTTCAAAAGCAAGTTAAGTATAATGGTAAAAAATGGTTTTAAATCTGTGAGGCGATCCAATCTCCTACTTCTGATGTGGAGTATGGTTTTGCACCCTCTGCAATGTCTTCAGTAACAATGTTTTGAGCAATTGATTTATCAACAGCCGCGCGTATTGCCGCTCCCTCCTCTTTAAGGTTGAATGCATATTCAAGCATCATTGCTGCCGAAAGGATGGTAGCAACAGGATTTGCAATATTTTTGCCTGCCGCTTGAGGATATGAACCATGGATAGGCTCAAATACGCTGGTGTGAATGCCTATACTTGCCGATGGAAGTAATCCTAATGAGCCTGTGATAACACTTGCCTCGTCGGTAAGTATGTCACCAAACATATTTTCGGTAACCACCACATCAAAATGCTTGGGCCAGCGGATAAGCTGCATGGCGGCATTATCAACAAACATATATTCAACCTCTACCTCGGGATAATCGGGTGCAATTTTTTGAGATACCTCTCTCCACAGCCTTGAAGTGGCCAGTACGTTAGCTTTATCCACGATGGTGAGTTTCTTCTTGCGTTGCATTGCATAATCGAAAGCAAGACGCACAATTCTGTCAATCTCTTCGGCTGTGTAAACACAAGTATCATAAGCAGTTAGTCCATCTTCGGTTCTTCCTTGTGGACGACCAAAATAGATACCACCTGTTAGCTCGCGAATGCACATAAAATCGGCACCATCAACAAGTTCTGTTTTTAGTGGCGACTTGTGTATCAGCGATTTAAAGGTATTTACCGGACGAAGGTTGGCATACAAGCCAAGTTTTTTGCGCATTGCCAGCAATCCTTGTTCGGGGCGTACTTTTGCTTTTGGGTCATTGTCATATTTTGGATCGCCAATGGCACCAAACAGCACTGCGTCGCTATTCATACATATCTGGTGAGTCTCGTCGGGATATGGATTTCCGGTTTTATCTATGGCAGTGGCACCTACAAGGGCGTGAGTGTATTTTGCGGTATGTCCGAATTTCTTACATACTGCATCAACTGCTTTTATTGCCTGATCTACTATTTCCGGTCCTATTCCGTCGCCGGGCAGCAATGCTATATTCAAATTCATGGTTTAAGTTTAATAAGTGGTTATTTTTTATTTGTTATTTCTGATGATGAACGTTTTAACTCCTCATTCTCAATGAGATTGAGCATCTTAACAGTTGCTTTTATGGCAGCCTCGGTCTGGTCGGGGTCAAGTCCGCGCGTTTTATAACTTGTACCTTTGTACTCCCAGGTTATTATAGTCTCTACCAAAGCATCAGTTTTACCTCCGGGAGGTATCGATACCCAATAATCGGTTAATGTGGGATGCGTTTTTCCCAGTTTATCATATATTTTCCACAAGGCCTTTGAGAAAGCGTCATACTGTCCGTCGCCCCTCGAGGTCTCCTCATATTGTTTTCCATTTATAGTAACCGACAGTGTGGCAACCGGTTTCATGCCACGAGTGAGTGAAAGACTGTAGTTTACCATCTTTATTTTCTCGTCGGCATGGTCGTTTTTAAGTGCATCGGCAATTATAAACGGTAAATCCTCGGTTGTAACGCTCTCTTTACGGTCGCCAAGTTCTATCACCCGGTCGGTAACAAGTTTCATCTGCTCCGCATCGAGCTCAATGCCCAGCTCCTCGAGGTTCTTCATTATATTGGCTTTTCCTGATGTTTTTCCAAGCGCATATTTACGCACTCTTCCAAACCTTTCGGGCATAAGCTGGTTGAAGTAGAGCTGGTCTTTCTTGTCACCATCGGCATGCACGCCGCTACACTGTGTAAACACATACTCACCCATCAACGGCTTGTTCGTCGGTATTCTTATCCCCGAGAACGACTCCACCATTTTGCTGATGTGTGTAAGTTTCTCCTCGTCGATACTGTTTTCCAGTTTTAGATGGTCGTTAAGCACGCCTATAAGGCTTGCCAATGGCGCATTACCCGCCCGTTCACCAAGTCCGTTCACTGTGGTGTGCACTCCGTTAAAACCTGCCTTTAATGACTCAAACACATTTGCTGTGGCAAGGTCGTAATCGTTATGCGCATGAAAATCGAAATGCAGCTTTGGATATCTTGACTTTATCTGAGTGCAGAAATCCCTCACTTGGTCAGGATTTAAAATTCCCAACGTGTCGGGAAGCATAAATCGCTTAATGGTTGAATGTTGCAAACTATCGAGAATGAAAAACACATAATCGGGCGAGTTTAACATACCGTTCGACCAGTCTTCAAGATAAATATTTACGTCTATGCCACTTTCATTGGCAATTTTTATATTGCTAAGTATATCATCCACATGTTCTTGCGGACTTTTCTTTAGTTGCGATGTAACATGCTTTAGCGAACCCTTTGTAAGCAGGTTTAGCACCTTGCCTCCTGCATCGTTAATCCACTGAATGGATACACCGCCATCAACAAAGCCCAGCACTTCTATCTGGTGCAACCGGTTATGGCGTGCTGCCCATTCGCATATTCGCTTGGCAGCCTTAAATTCGCCATTCGACACCCGTGCCGACGCAATTTCTATCCTGTCAACTCTCACTTCCTCGAGCAGCAGTCTGGCAATGGTTAGTTTTTCGGTATCGTTAAATGACACTCCGGAGGTCTGTTCGCCATCCCGGAGTGTGGTATCCATTATTTCAATCATCTTTGGGGAGTTGAAGATGAATTTCCGCTCTTTGTCTGATGTTTTTTATTTCAGAAAAGGGTGATTCATCATTATTAAAATTTATGAAGAGTCTTTTCAAACTCGTTCACTTCGCTCTTAAGGCTCAAGAGGTAGTCGATATCGTCATATCCATTTAGCAGACAGCTCTTTTTATAAGGATTTATATCGAAATTCTCTTTTTCGCCTGTTGATACAAGCTTTACATATTGATTTTCGAGGTTTACCTCTATTACAGCTTTCGGGTCGTTATTAATAGCATCAAACAGTTTTTTCAGAAATTTTTCTGATACCACAACAGGCAGAATACCGTTGTTGAGCGCATTATTTCTGAAAATATCGGCGAAGAAGCTGGATATAACTGTTTTAAAACCGTATCCGCCTATTGCCCATGCGGCGTGCTCGCGACTTGATCCCGAACCGAAGTTCTTTCCTGCCACAAGCACCTTACCACTGTAGGTTGGGTTGTTGAGCACAAAATCCTGCTTCGGTTTCCCGTCTTTATCGTAGCGCCAATCGGCAAATAGATTATCGCCAAATCCCTCTTTGGTGGTTGCCTTAAGGAATCGTGCCGGAATTATCTGGTCGGTATCCACATTCTCGATGGGAAGGGGTACCATTGTGCTATTTAGAGTTACAAATTTTTCTATCGACATGATTATGAGTTTAATACATGAAAATTAGTTCATCATTTTTCTTGGGTCGGTAATTTTACCTGTTATGGCTGCAGCTGCTGCTACCAGCGGACTGGCAAGCAGTGTGCGGGCTCCGGGACCTTGACGACCTTCGAAGTTACGGTTGGATGTAGATACTGCATATTTTCCGGCAGGTACTTTATCGTCGTTCATGGCCAAACATGCTGAACAGCCTGGTTGACGAAGTGCGAACCCCGCCTCTTTTAGTACAACATCTATCCCTTCGTCACGTATTTGCTTCTCTACTTTCCATGAACCCGGTACAAGCCATGCAGTTACATTATCTGCTTTTTTATGGCCTTTCACAAAGTTGGCAAACTGCCTGAAGTCCTCAATACGGCCATTGGTACAGCTTCCCAAGAACACATAATCAATCTGTTTGCCCTCGATGGTTTCACCTGCGTTGAAGCCCATATAGTTGAGCGATTTGGTGAATGATATACGTCCGGCATCGTCAATTTCCTCAAGAGCAGGTATCTTCTCGGTAATGGCTATTCCCATACCCGGATTTGTACCGTAGGTTATCATCGGCTCTATCTCTGATGCATCGAAAGTTAGTTCAAGGTCGAATTTGGCATCATCGTCAGAGCGTAATGTTTTCCAGTAGGCCAATGCATTATCCCAATTCTCTCCTTTGGGTGCAAATTCGCGCCCTTTGATGTAGTTGAATGTGGTTTCGTCGGGGGCAATTAATCCGCCGCGTGCACCCATCTCAATACTCAGGTTACACACTGTCATTCTCTCCTCCATCGACATGCTGCGTATTGCTTCGCCTGCATACTCTGCAAAATATCCTGTTCCACCGCCTGTGGTTAATTTCGATATCATGTAAAGGGCAAGGTCTTTGGCTGTTACACCCTTTTTAAGTTTGCCTGTAAAGTTGATTCTCAATGTTTTAGGACGAGGCTGTAATATACACTGCGATGCAAGAACCATCTCCACTTCTGATGTTCCAATACCGAATGCAATGGTTCCAAAGGCTCCGTGAGTTGATGTGTGCGAGTCGCCACATACTATGGTCATACCTGGTTGTGTAAGTCCGTTTTCGGGGCCTATAACGTGCACGATACCATTTTTTGAGTGGCCAAGACCGTAAAGAGTAAGGTCAAACTCTTCAGCATTTTTGGTAAGCTGGTCAACCTGAAAACGCGAAATTGGATCGGCAATGGGCTTATCCTGGTTAAGCGTAGGTATGTTATGGTCGGGCGTAAGAGTGGTTCTCTCCGGACGCAACACTTTTATACCTCTGTTTCTTAGTCCGTCGAATGCTTGCGGACTTGTTACTTCATGTGCAAAATGGCGGTCGATATACAACACGCTGGGACCGTTTTCTATGGTGTTAACAACATGAGCGTCCCATATTTTATCGAATAGTGTTTTACCCACTTTATATTGATTTAAAATGTTGGTTAATAGATGTTTGTATTAAATTCTATATTATTGAATCTTGGATATTGCATCGATAAACGACTCTACCGAAGCAGTAATAATGTCGGTGTTGGCACTAAATCCGTAGTAGGTTCTGCCTTTATGTTCCACCTGAATATGTACTTTACCCAAGTCGTCGCTTCCACGTGTAATTGCCTGAACCAGATACTCTTCAAGATGCACTTTGCGTTTCACAAGGTTCTTAACAGCAGTGAATGCCGCATGCACAGGTCCGTTACCCGAAGCAGTTTCGGTGAATACATCACCATTCACGTTTATTGATACTGTGGCTGTAGGTATGGTGCTCTTTCCGCATACCACCTGAAGCGACTCCAGTTTCAACAATCTTTCGCTGCGCTCGTGCCCTGTTCCTGCAAGTACTTCAAGGTCCTCATCGCTAACGTCTTTTTTCTTGTCGGCCAGCTCCAGGAATCGGTAATAAATATCGTCAAGCTTCTCACCTTCAATCTTATAGCCAAGCACCTCAAGTCTGTGTTTCAATGCTGCCCTTCCGCTACGTGCGGTAAGCACTATTGATGATTCTTTAACCCCTACATCAGCAGGGTTGATGATTTCGTAGTTCTCGCGGTTTTTAAGCACCCCATCCTGGTGAATACCTGATGAGTGGGCAAAAGCGTTGCGACCTACAATTGCTTTATTTGGCTGTACCGGCATGCGCATAAGTGTTGATACCAACTTGCTGGTGTTCATTATGTGCTCGGTAGTAATGCCTGTTTGCAGGTTCAGGTGATGGTGGCATTTAAGTGCCATTACCACTTCCTCAAGTGATGTATTGCCTGCCCTTTCACCTATTCCGTTGATGGTAACTTCCACCTGGCGCGCTCCGTTTAGGATGCCCGACAATGTGTTGGCAGTGGCCATGCCAAGGTCGTTGTGGCAGTGTGTTGATAGTATTGCCTTATCTATGTTAGGCACGTTATTCATCAGGTATGCAATCTTTTCGCCATATTCGTGCGGCATGCAGTATCCTGTTGTATCGGGTATGTTACACACTGTGGCACCTGCTTTGATAACAGCTTCGATAACACGTGCAAGATACTCATTATCACTACGTCCGGCATCTTCGGCATAGAACTCTACATCATCCACAAAGCGGCGTGCATATTTCACAGCCTCAACAGCCCTCTCGATAATCTCTTCGGGGTTGGAGTTTAATTTGTGGTGAATATGGTAGTATGAAGTACCGATTCCTGTGTGTATTCTACCTCTTTTGGCATGTTTTAGTGCATCGGCAGCTACTTCAATATCCTTCTTCACAGCTCTTGTAAGTGCGCATATTGTTGGGTTTGTGACAGCTTTCGATATTTCGACCACCGAATTGAAATCTCCCGGACTTGAGATGGGGAATCCGGCTTCGATTACGTCAACACCGAGTTTCTCGAGCTGGCGTGCTACTTCAATCTTCTCAATTGTATTTAGCTGGCAACCCGGTACCTGCTCGCCGTCTCTCAAAGTGGTGTCGAAAATATATACTCTATTGCTCATAAATTCTTGTTTAAATAATTTCTGCCCTCGTCCTCATCCTTTTTTGGGTTGATAGTGCAGGACTTCATATAAAATTTTCACTTTTAACCCCCTGAACGCCCTAAAGGGTCTTATCTGTTTGCCCTTTAGGGTCGTTTCAGGGTATGCTTAAGTATTTATACTTCAGCCCTTTATCACTTTTTAGTTACTCTCAGGTCTAAGTTTTCTTACTACTGCACCTGTTCTCCACATTTCGCTTTCACGAAGAGCTTTTAGTTCTTCTTCAAGTTTCTCGCGATAGTCGGGCTTAGAGTTGGTATCGATAGAGCGTTGAGCCTCATTACCTGAAGCAACTTCCTGATACAGTTTCTGGAACACAGGTTTTGTAGCGTCGTGGAAAGGAGTCATCCAGTCTAAAGCACCGCGTTGTGCAGTGGTTGAACAGTTGGCATACATCCAGTCCATACCATTTTCGGCAAATAGTGGCATAAGCGATTGGGTAAGCTCTTCCACAGTTTCGTTAAATGCCTCTGATGGTGAGTGACCATTCTCGCGAAGTACTTCATATTGTGCAAGTAACAGACCCTGGATAGCACCCATCAAAGTACCGCGCTCACCTGTAAGGTCGCTATATACCTCTTTACGGAAGTCGGTTTCGAACAGGTATCCCGATCCTACACCTATACCAAGAGCTACTACACGGTCGCGTGCATTTCCGGTGGCATCCTGGAATATTGCGAATGATGAGTTAAGACCTCTTCCCTCAAGGAACAGACGGCGCAATGATGTTCCCGAACCTTTGGGAGCAACAAGTATCACATCCACGTCAGCGGGAGGAACGATGCCTGTGCGCTCTTTGTAGGTGATGCCAAATCCGTGTGAGAAATATAGTGCTTTACCTTTGGTAAGATAAGGTTTTAGGCGTGGCCATACCTCTATCTGTGCAGCATCCGAAAGAAGATACTGTATAACTGTGCCGCGTTGTGCTGCCTCTTCGATATCAAAAAGAGTTTCACCCGGAACCCATCCGTCATTGATAGCTTTCTCCCAGGTTGCACCACCGGGGCGCTGACCAATAATTACATTGAAACCGTTGTCTTTCAGGTTTAATGCCTGCCCGGGTCCTTGTACACCATAGCCGATAACAGCTATTGTCTCATTTTTCATCACCTCACGGGCCTTAGCCAAAGGAAACTCTTCTCTTGTTACAACGTTTTCTTCAACGCCTCCGAAATTAATTTTTGCCATAATAATAAGTTGGTTTTAAAAGTATTGGTTATTTTTCTTGTTTCTCTAACTCTCTAAGGTATTCGAACAGCAGCTCCTCTTTCTTCTTTGTTACTGCTATCCTTCCCGATCTCACAAATTGGGTAACTCCGTAGCGGTCAAGCTTTTCGAATAGCTCCTGAGTCTCCTCTTTATGACCGGTTTTCTCTATCACTGTGCACTCTTTGGTTACTTCAAGTATCCGTGCTCCATATTGTCTTACCAGTTTCTCCACCTCGTTGTGGTTGATAAGAGTTTCGGTAGGCACTTTATAGAGTGCAATCTCTTGATAGATAATATCTTCCTCGGTGAATACAAATACCTTCAATATATCAATCCGTTTCTCAATCTGCTGCGCCAGCTGGGTTACCTGTTCTTCGGTGGCAAATACCACCACAGTGAATTTATGTATCCCTGCTATTGCTGATTCGGAAGTGGTTAAACTCTCGATATTTACGCTTCTGCGGGTAAATATTGTTGTAATCTGGTTGAGCAGACCAACATGGTTCTCGGAGTATATCGTTATTGTGAATTCCTGTTTCATATAGAATCAATGTTTTATGGTCTGTTACTCTAATCTTATATCACTTACAGATGCTCCACTTGGTACCATCGGGAATACGTTATCCTCTTTTTCAACCTTCACCTCAAGCAGGTAAGGGCCTTTATGGTTTTTCATCTTCTCGATTTCGGCATCCAGGTTTTCCCTCTCTTTCACTATTGCTGCGGGTATTCCGTAGCCTTGCGATATCAGCTGGAAGTTGGGGTTTATCATTATTGTGCTGGCATATCTCTTATCGAAGAAAAGCTCTTGCCACTGACGTACCATGCCCAGGAAATCGTTGTTGAGAAGTACTATTTTCACGTTTGCCTCGGTTCTGAATATTGTTCCCAACTCTTGTATGGTCATCTGTATTCCGCCGTCGCCCACAAATAGCACCACATCCCTGTCCGGCCGTCCCAATGCTGCACCCATAGCTGCCGGCAATCCGAAGCCCATTGTACCCAGGCCGCCCGATGTTACAACGCTACGGCTGTTTTTAAATCCGAAGTAACGCGCCGCCATCATCTGGTGTTGACCAACGTCGGTAACCATCACTGCATCGTCGTTAAATGCCTTTGATATTTTATTAACTGCCTCACCCATAGTTATTTTACCTGATACAGGGTTTAGCTGTTTTCTAATTATCTTGTCGGTCTCTACGCGGTAGCTGGCCTTGAACTCCTCGTGCCACTGAGTGTGGGTGCGCTCCATAACTTTCTCTATCAGAAGAGGTAAGGTCTGTTTTACATCGCCCACCACTGGTACATCAGCATAGATATTTTTGCTGATTTCCGATTTATCTATCTCCAGATGGATGATTTTTGCGTTAACACCATACTTCTGAGTGTTTCCGGTTACGCGGTCGTCAAAACGCATTCCAACGGCGATGATGAGGTCGGCCTCATTGGTTTTGATGTTAGGACCGTAGTTGCCGTGCATTCCAAGCATACCCACGTTAAGCGGGTGGTCGGTAGGAAGTGCCGATAGACCAAGCAGAGTCCATGCTACAGGAATTCCTGTTTTCTCTACAAATTGGCGGAACTCTTTTTCAGCTTTGCCCAATATGATTCCTTGCCCGGCAAGTATCATTGGTTTTTTAGCTAGATTGATAAGACGTGCAGCCTCATTTACATTCGTCACATCTACCTCTGGGATTGGCTGATAGCTTCTTATCTTTACAGCTTTTTTGTAGTTGAACTCAACCATCTCAAACTGAGCGTCTTTGGTGATGTCGATCACCACCGGTCCAGGACGTCCCGAATTGGCTATATAGAATGCTTTTGCTATTACGTCTGCTATTTCTGATGCGCGTTTTATCTGGTAGTTCCATTTTGTAATGGGCTGTGTTACACCTATCACGTCTATCTCCTGGAAGGCGTCGGTACCAAGAAGAGGCGATGCCACCTGGCCACTTACCACCACTAGTGGCGTGCTGTCGAGCATGGCATCGGCAATACCGGTTATAACATTGGTTGCTCCGGGGCCACTGGTAACAAAGCATACACCTGTTTTGCCTGTAACCCGTGCATATCCCTGGGCTGCATGTACCGCTCCTTGCTCATGGCAGGTTAGTACGTGCTTAATCTCATCTTTGTAGTCCATCATTGCATCATATACCGGCATTATAGCACCACCGGGATATCCGAAGATGAGGTCCACACCTTCTTTTAGCAGCGACTGCATCACCGCCTCTGAGCCTTTTACCTTCTGTTTTGGAGCAGTCTCTATCTCCTCCTCAAGTTGAGCTGTCTGGTAAGTCATGATAAATAATTAAGGTGTTAATAATGGTAATTATGGTGATGTAATTTTTTAATCTACTAATCGTACTGCTCCTTTGTCGGCCGAACTTACAAGGCTGGCATACACTTTAAGAGCTTTTGATACTTTTCTTACCCGTGGAAGCGGTTTGTAAGCTTCGTTACCTTTTTGCAATTCGGCTGCCTCTCTTGCTTTTAGCTCCTCATCGCTCACATCCATATATATCTTCCTGTTTGGTATGTCTATTACTATGGGGTCGCCATCTTTCACGAGTGCTATTGCGCCACCTGCTGCTGCTTCGGGAGATACATGACCTATCGATAGGCCTGATGTGCCACCAGAGAAACGACCATCGGTAAGTAGAGCGCACTGAGTGCCAAGGTGCTTTGATTTGATGTATGAAGTAGGGTAGAGCATCTCCTGCATTCCCGGTCCTCCTTTGGGGCCTTCGTAACGGATTATCACTACGTCGCCGGCCTTCACTTTATCACCAAGGATTCCTTCTATGGCTGAATCTTGCGAATCGAAAACAATGGCTTTTCCGTTAAATTTGAATATTGATGAATCAACACCCGCAGTTTTAACTATACAGCCATCTTTAGCTATGTTACCGTAGAGAACTGCTAATCCACCATCCTGCGAATAGGCATTCTCTATTGAGCGGATGCAGCCATTCTTTCTATCCAAATCAAGCTCTTTATACATCTTCTTCTGCTCGCCCAGGCCTATCCATTTGATACCTGCATGGCTGCTTTTGTATATCTCAAGAGCCTCTTCACACACGTCACTTTTGGTAACATCATATTTTTCGAGAGCCTCCTGCAATGTAGAGTAATCAACCCTGCTAACATTAGTATCAAGGAGTCCGCCTCTATTCAATTCGGCCAAGATGCCCATTATGCCTCCTGCCCTGTTCACATCCTGGATATGGTAGTTGGAGTTGGGAGCTACTTTACAAAGAACAGGCACTTTACGCGATAGTCCGTCGATATCTTTCATTGTGAAATCAACACCCGCCTCATGTGCTATTGCCAATAGGTGAAGCACTGTATTGGTGCTGCCTCCCATTGCGATATCAAGCGTCATTGCATTGTAGAAAGCTTTTTTGGTTGCTATGTTGCGTGGAAGCACCTTGTCGTTTCCTTCAACATAATATTGGTGTGTAAGCTTAACTATCTGTTGAGCAGCCTTTTGAAATAGTGCTATTCTGTTTTTATGAGTAGCTACTATTGTGCCGTTCCCTGGAAGTGCCAATCCTAATGCCTCGTTAAGGCAGTTCATTGAGTTGGCTGTAAACATACCCGAGCATGATCCGCAGGTGGGACAAGCATTCTGCTCTACCGCCAGCACCTCTTCGTCGGATACGGTATCGTCGGCAGCCATCACCATTGCATCTACCAAATCAATGGCCATTCCGTTATTTTCGCCTGCCTCCATCGGCCCGCCCGAAACAAATACGGTAGGTATGTTGAGTCTCATGGCAGCCATAAGCATGCCGGGAGTTATTTTGTCACAGTTGCTGATGCACACCATTGCGTCGGCCATGTGGGCATTTACCATGTACTCAACACTGTCTGCTATAAGGTCGCGCGATGGTAGTGAGTATAACATTCCGTCGTGGCCCATTGCTATACCATCGTCAACTGCTATGGTGTTGAATTCGGCAGCAAAACATCCCGATTTCTCTATTTCGGCCTTCACCATCTGCCCAATGTTGTGAAGGTGAGTATGCCCCGGCACGAACTGGGTAAATGAATTTACAACCGCTATGATAGGTTTTCCAAACTGGTTCTCCTTCATTCCGGCAGCTCTCCATAAGCTGCGTGCCCCTGCCATTCTACGGCCTTCGGTTGATGTTGCACTGCGATATTTTAATTTCATTTTTATAAAGTCTAAGTTATTAATATCAAAAGAGCCTTTCTCATTCAGTGAGAAAGGCTCCGTTTCATTATTTCGTTTACCTACATACCATTCTCACTTCATCACGTTTGCACCACGAGAAGAATAATAATAATGAGAATAATATTTAGTGAATGGTTCATTTTCCTAAGTCCATTTTGTTAACTCTAAATGCAAATGTATTTTCTTTTTTCTAATTTCCAAAAATATTGAAATAAAAAACACCTTAATATCCTTAATTTGTAATCAAACAGATGTGTTTATAATCTATTTGTAAGCCGTGATTTTATTGGAGTTTGATAGCGTTTAAAAATAGCATAAAAAATTTTTAAAAATTTTTACTCAAAACATGGTTTTACTTATAAAATGATACCTTTTCAATATTATTTTCAACAATCTAGTAGAAAAGACGAATGATTTCATAACTAATCATCTGCATTTTTCCATTAATCATCAATCATTAACCATTAATCATTAACAACATAGCTTTATCGTATTAACCAATCGGTTGTCAATCTGAAATGATAGAAAAATTATTCTATATTTGTAATTGTCTGTAATTATAACATATTTAGTGTGTTAACAACAATGATTGCATGATATATAACAAAAACTAACCTAAAATAATCCAATCATGGTAAAAAGAAATTTACTAATCATCGTTGTCCTGTTGATGGCAACAATGCTGTCGTGCCACTCGAGCAAAGAGCAGCGAATTATTGGTTTGAAGCTATACGAGTATAATAACGACTTTGCTGCGCTGATTGATGAATGGAAAAACATAGGTATAAATACGGTTTTCATCGATGAGAACCTTATTCAAAAGCCTGATTTCATGCAGCTTTGTGCCGATAATGGCATTGCCACCTGTTTTATAGCACGCACATTCTGGAATCCTGAACGATTGGCTGAAGATAGCACCCTTTATGCTATTACATCGAAGGGTGAAAAGGCTATTGACGATTGGGTGCATTTTGTGTGCCCCACGCGCGAGGAGTATCGAAATGAAAAAATTCAGTATTTCACCGATATGGTAAAAAAGTATAACCCTACCGGTATTAGCATCGATTTTATTCGGTATTTTGCTTTTTGGGAGATGGTTTATCCCGATGCATCCTTTGACAGCATTCCCAATACTTGCTTTTGCGACGAATGCCTGGCGAAGTTTCAACAATACGGCAACTTTACAATTCCGGAAAACCTGATTGGCACATAAGAAAAATCAGCATGGATAGTTGAAAATCATGGTGATACATTCAAACAGTGGAAATGCGATAACATCACCAGTATGGTCAGTGATATTGTGGCTGCTGTGAAGGAGGTGAAACCGAATATCAAGGTGAATACTCACATTGTTCCATGGCGCAAAGATGACTTTGGGAATGCACGTGAAAGAGTTGCAGGTCAGGATATTGCTGAGTTTGCCAAGTATGCTG
This sequence comes from uncultured Marinilabiliaceae bacterium, assembly GCA_964635545.1. Lineage (GTDB taxonomy): Bacteria > Bacteroidota > Bacteroidia > Bacteroidales > Marinilabiliaceae > JAGPIS01. The sequence goes on along the minus strand of CAZWOA010000050.1, from coordinate 3,621 downwards.
ATTATGTATCCCCCATGTGCTACTCGTTTATGCTAAAGAGAGAACCTGAATGGATTGGTGAATTTGTTACCAGTTTCAACGCTGAAGCACCCAATAAGGTGCTACCTAGCATCCAGATAAAAGAGGCGTATATAGAAAAATCAATTACCGGTGAGCTATTTGAAAAGTGCTTGCGAGAGTCGCTTGGCGAAGCATCACAGGGCGTTGTGCTATGGGCTTGGGATGCCTTAGACGCCGAACCCAACTATAAGCAAATAATGAAAAAAGTAGTGGGCGAAACCAGGAAGTAGGACTAAAGTGAGATTAGTTTAAGAGAATTGTATTCTTTTCATCCGATAATCATCAATAGAATGGTGTTATCAATTTGTGTTCAAAACGTCTTTTTATTTGATTGTTTTTATTCAATAGCGGCCATTAAACACTTAAATGCATATGAATAAAACTTAAAAGTGCGAGAAGGTTTTAATTGCTAAATGCTTGGTTTAGTTGTTGTTAACCATAATTAATAGGCATTGGTTTCTTTATATACCCTTCTCGCACTGGTATTTATTTCACGGTTGTATCGGAATTAAGCTGTTGTTGATTTGAAGAGACAACAATCATCGGATTAATATTCGTGAGAACGTCCAGTTATTAGCTAGCAAGAATTATAGTATTACAAGTCTGTCATTCAATTGAGTTTCTATGATAACTTGATTCAAATATCACAATATATTTAGGAAAAAACTACCCCAATATGGTTTGTCTGTATTCGGCTTCTCTTTCTCAAACAATAGTGCAGCTTTGGCTTTTTCTTCAACCGGATTTCGTTTATTCGTCCGGATAAAGGGCGGCAGTCTCCTTTCAAAATCAGCTAAAAGGATTATTGGACGCGGATTCTCTGGGTTTTGTATTATCGCAGTCTCATAAAGCTTAATTATTTCGGAAGTGTACTTTTGACCATTTTCTTGGGGATTCAGTACAATCATTGCTGTGAGACGATATGCTTTTAGTGTGTTAATCTCCGAAAGATCAGCATTTGAGAATGTATATAGTTTCTCAATAGTATTTCCCGCTTTTTCTAAAATTTTCTGATTTTGGGACGATTTACTGTCATAAAACACACAATTGATGTCGCAATAAGCCACATAATAGGCCGGCAGCCATACTGATGTGTAGTTTTTTGAAATCAATTCAAACAGATTTCCAGCTTGTAACACCTCCTCTACTGTTTTGGCTGAATCCAGTTTATTCAAAGCCAATTGCATGTACTCCACATATTGACTGTCTGGCTCTGTCTGCGACTGAGCTTGAAAAGGGAGTATCATACTTAACAAAAAAACAGCTTTAATAAAAATAATAGTTTTCATAAGATTGAGTTTTAATTTGTATTAATAAAAATTTGAGACATTGTAAGCAGCATCTTTTCCTAGAGAAATAAAACATCCTATATAAAATGACTGATTAGTTTGTTGCATTAATGGATGTCTATCATACTTATTACTGTTGCTCATTTTATCGTTGAATACATATCCATAAATGTTTTGTCGATTAAGAATATTGGAGAATCCAAGATAGACAATAGTATGTTTGTTTGCCAGATAAACCCAGCTAGCATCCAGCGAATTATAATTTGGTGTCCGACCATTCATAAAACCCTCGCAGTTGGGGTCATGATAATAACGACCGCTTGCAAACCGGTTAGTCACACTAATGATACTCCGTATAGAAAAATTAGAATATTTTAATGTCACGCTCGCATTGTGACGCATGGCAAACGGTAGTCTATCTTTATAGGGAAAATCAAGATAATGTCGTCTCGAATCATTGTAAGAATAGGCAAGCATATACTCCCAATGTTTCAAAAATCGGGTATTGTTCAAAAAGAGATCGACACCTCTGCTATATCCCTTTCCTTCGGAATTGTACAGAAAAAATGGAGAAATATCCTTTGAAAGAAGTGGCAAATGATTATACTCTTTGTTATAAGCTTCCAAGCGGAAGATACGATTTTTTCTTTCGTAGTAAACACCGACTAGTGCCTGCACGTTATTTTCAGGCAACAAATCAGGCGTGTATATCAGCATCTCGTTATCGGCATTCTGCTGATACTTTCCCAATACTCCCGAAAATGTGAGTTCTCGCCATTTATACCCGATCGCAATGCGTGGTAAAAATTGCCAATGTTCGCTTAGCGACGTATATTCCATTCGAGCCGATACATTCAGCATTAGGTTCTTTGACAAACCAAAATCATTGGAAATAAATGCACCGCTAATACCATGTTTGAGACCTATATCAAACAACGCAGTATCTGCATAATGAAATTGATAACGCTTAAAAAATGTCTCAACTCCTGTCGTAATTTTGTACAAATCATTAAATCGTCTATCAGCTTTGCTTTTCAAATGGATCTCACGCTCTTTTGTGAAATAAGAATCATTCATAGCCCTGGCATTTTCTAAATTTTGTCGATTGAATGAATATGCTGCTCCCAAAAAACAGGAGCTTCCATTATCCAATTTCTTTCGAAATGTGGTGTTGACGTATAAATTATCCTCTGACAATGCTATATCACGAGAGTCTGAACTAAACGGATTTGCAGCTACTAAGATAAAGTCTGACTTATTATATGAAAGATAGCTCTTCAAATAGGAATTCTTTCCGAGTGTGAACCTGAATTGGTTTTGTAATCCTAACTGTCTGTAAGGACGTCTCCATCTATATTTGAGGCTCGGAAAAAACACTTCGTTGTACAGAGACATATCGGTATAATTCAGATTATAAGAGGACGAACCGTTATGCCATGGAATCGTTCCACTGCTTCCAAGACTCACATTCATAATATCTATCCCTATCTTTGAAGCATTTGTCTCATCACGGGTATATAGGGGCAATACCGCTGACAATCCTTGGGAATACTCCGGCACATACCCTCCCAGTGAGAAGCTGATTCCCTCGAAGAGTTGCAGAGAATACCTACCACGCGACCCAACTTCGCCAAAGGAAGCAGTATATGGAGAAAGTACGTGCATGTCATCTATGTAAGTTTGCGATTCACGAATCATACCACCTCGCACCAACAGTCTTCCGTCGTGGTCTGGTGCCTGAGTTCCCCTGATCGATAGTAAACGCAAAAGTGCCGTCGTTCATAGTAGATGTACCATTCATCGTCCCTTTAATATACACATTGGCATAAGGAATAGTAGGCCAACAACCAAACGATTGCTGCTAATCGGTTTATAATAAGCATAATGTTGTTGTATTAGAGTTACTATTCCTTTTTGTTTGGATTTAGATAAGTTTGTAAGTCTTCCACATACTGCTGAAAAGCCTTTATTCCTTTTGATGTGATACGGCAGACAGTGCGTGTACGTTTGCCTGAGAATCCCCGCTCCACTTCAATGTATCCTGCTTCATTAAGCTTATCGATTTGTACACTGAGATTGCCTGCAGTGGCAACGGTTTTCTCCCGGAGATAAACAAAATCAGCTTCTTCCACCGAAATAAGGATAGACATCACAGCCAGCCGCAGTTCGGAATGTAATAACGGATCGAGTGATACAAACATAACTATCTCCTTCCTCTTACATTGAGAATATGACCGGGAATAACCATCATTACCAGAAATACAGCAGCAAA
>CAZWOA010000049.1:12490-24360 GCA_964635545.1 uncultured Marinilabiliaceae bacterium | reverse complement strand
ATTACTAATTGACAAAAAGCGTTGGATAAAAGTTTTAATGAACATCAGGGGGTGATAAAAAGATAAAAGCCAGACTTCTTTCGTTGTCTGGCTTATTTAAGGGTGAGAGACCGGGGTCGAACCGGCGACCTCTAGAACCACAATCTAGCGCTCTAACCAACTGAGCTACACTCACCATTTTTCTGATTTGCATTGCAAAGATAATATTTATTCATTTACATTTGCAAGAGATTAATGATAAAAAACAACAAAAATTAATTGACATGAGCATTGGTAGATTCTATCCGGCTAATAATGAGTTTGATACAAAATACTCGCAATTGAGAAATAGTTTCCGTGCACGCATGAACGGAGCTATAGAAGGGCAAATGAAGAGCCGGGGCATCAAATACCGAATCAATTTCGGTATATCAATCCCACATATAAAAGAGATTTCAGCCAAATTCAGTTTCACGCCACAGGAGTGCGAGCGACTTTGGTTTAACGAAATCAGAGAGGCGATGATAGTAGCTGCAATGCAGATGCCCGACGATAAGCTCGACACCGAAACGATGAAAAACTGGAGCAGTTGCATCAAAAACATAGATATTGCCGAGCAGGCTGCCTTCTTCATGATTAGTAGAATGGTGGAACCACACGAGTTTTTTCAATATCTAATCAACTCCAACGATCCGTTTCTAACGGCATCAGCCTTTTTTGCCGCAGGAAGATATATTCAAAACGGACAAAACCTGAGCCATAACACACTATCATTACTCAATGAGTATATAGATGGTAATTGGCCTTCCGAAATGAATATAGCGATGCGAGGCATATCCTTCTACCTGCGCCAAGTGATGCGTAAAAAACTGATTACCACCGATAAAGCACAAAGCCTTATCGATAGGTTTAGTGAAAAAGATGACGTTATTTACCGTAAACTGGCCGAAGACCTTAAAACTGAAATGATATTTCTGGAGGAGGAATAAATACACCCGCCTTTTATAGCATTTGATGTAAAGTTTTTCACATTCACTGCATATTGGCTGCCATTATTTTACCTATAATTATTATATTTGTAGGTATGGCAGCCACTTTTATAGTTCGATATGAAATGGAAACCATATCATTATCATTATTAAATTAGGATTTTTCACAATGCACATAGTTGAGGTTACCACAAAGCAACACGTAATAGAATTCCTATGCATGCCGACAATGCTCTATACTGGCGACAGCAATTACGTGCGCCCTCTCGACAGCATGATAGAGAGCATATTTGATGAGCGCAACCCGCTCTACTCTCCCGAAATGGCACGCCGTTACCTGCTTCACAGCAACAATAATAAGCCCATTGGACGTATTGCGGTATTCATCAATAAAAATAAAGCATACGGATTTGACCAACCTACAGGCGGATTTGGCTTTTTTGAGTGTATAGACAATCAGGATGCGGCCAATATGCTATTCGACACTGCCCGGGAGTTTCTTGAGGCCAGAGGGATGAAAGCTATGGATGGCCCAATAAACCTGGGTGAGAACGACTCATTCTGGGGCTTGCTGGTTGAGGGTTTCACAATGCCCGGCTTTGGAATGAATTACAACCCGCCCTACTATCAGAAATTATTTGAAAACTATGGATTCTACCCATATTTCAACCAGATAACCAACCACTTAGACTTAACAAAGCGGTTTCCGGAGCGTTTTTGGAACATAGCACGCCGAGTGGCTAAAAATGAGGATTACTCATTCCGACACTTTAATATAAAGGAATCAGATAAATATCTAAACGATTTTATTGAAGTATATAATGATGCGTGGGTGTTTCACGACAACTTCACGCCAATGGATAAAAAAGTTCTGGAAGGGCTGTTCGATCAGGCAAAATCATTTCTGATAGAGGAACTCATCTGGTATGTATATCATAATGAGGAACCTGTGGGTTTTCTGGTGGTCTTCCCCGACATCAACAAGATAATACAAAAACTCAATGGCAACCTCAACTTCATCAATAAATTACGATTTTATTATATGGCACACAGCCCCAGATATCTCACTCGTGGCAGGGTTGTTGTTTTCGGTATTAAGCCTAAATATCAGCGAAGCGGCCTTGAATCAGGACTATTCTACCAACTCAAAAAAGGTATTGAGCGCAATCCGCACTTCAAAGAATTGGAACTGTCGTGGGTGGGCGATTTCAATGTTAAGATGAGGGCATTGCAGGAGTCGATGGGCGCAGTGCGAGGCAAGCATCATGTAACCTACCGATATCTGTTCGACGGAAACGAGGAGGATAAAAAAGCGGCAGCAACCATTGGGAACGACACAAAATATGCTGCTAAAAACGAAAAAAGAGGGTGAAACAGAGAATGTTTTGAAAAAAGATTCATTTTCTTTGAAGATTAAAGTTTTTACCCTAACTTTGCAAACCGATAAAAATTGAGTATTACGACATTAAATATTTAGTAAAAATGAAACAGGGAATTCATCCGGAGAACTACAGACTGGTAGCATTTACCGACATGTCTAACGGTGACACCTTTATCACTCGTTCAGCAGCTAACGCAAAAGATACTGTTGAGATTGATGGTGTTACTTATCCACAGATTAAGCTTGAGATTTCAAGCAGCTCACATCCATTCTACACCGGTAAAATGAAACTGGTTGATACAGCCGGACGTGTAGATAAGTTTATGAACAGATATCAAAAGCACTTCGATAACAGAAAAAAATAATTCTGATATTGAAAACTAGATAAAAAAAGCTTCGGTATATATCTGAAGCTTTTTTTATTTTCAACAATTTGCCTCATTTTATTGTTCTATTGAGAAGTTATGGCATGGAGATTGGCTATTTAGTATAGCATCATAGTTTTTTGTAACTTTGCGACACTATGTCAGCTAATAAAAGTGATTGAGAGATAGAAAATGGACGAGATTAAATTCAATTTCAACAACATAGGGTTTTCTGAAGATTTTGAATCAGAAGCAGGCATCATACCATTAATGAGCGATGATGATGAACAAAATGTCAGTCTTATTGAAGTACCTGACGTTTTGCCCATACTCCCATTAAGAAATACGGTTCTTTATCCCGGAGTGATAATACCAATTAGCCTTGGAAGAGATAAATCTTTAAGGCTGATTAACGATATAAAAAAATCGAAGGGCGTATTTGGTGCAGTGGCACAGATAGACATGAAGGTAGAAGAGCCTGGCTTGGCCGATTTATACCCTATTGGTACTGTGGCTCGCATAATTAAGGTGCTCGAAATGCCCGATAACTCTACCTCTATAATCATTCAGGGTAAACGACGCATTGAAGTTGAGTCGATTATCAGCACCGAACCATACATGACTGCCAAGGTGAGGGCGCTTGATGAACCTCCGGTAACCGAGAGCCAAATGCGTGAGTTTGAAGCTATTGTAGGATCAATAAAAGACCTGTCCATAAAACTCATACAAGGATCGGGCAACATACCCTCTGAAGCATCATTTGCAGTGAAGAATATTAGCGGCGGGGCGTTCCTTATCAACTTCATAGCTACTAACACCGAAATGCCTGTTCACAATAAACAGGAAATTCTTGCTTGTGAAGATCAGTATAAACGGGGCATGCTTCTGCTCGAATATCTATCGCGCGAAGTGCAGCTTCTCGACCTGAAAAATGACATTCAGACAAAGGTAAAACAGGATATCGACCAGCAACAGCGTGAATACCTGCTTCAACAGCAGATACGAACCATTCAGGATGAGCTTGGCTCGAACCCGGTGGAGCAAGAGGTGAATATACTTCGTGAAGCCGCCAAAGATAAAAAATGGAATGAGAGTGTGGCTCAAACATTTGAGAAAGAGATAGATAAACTTCAACGTCTCAACCCAAATTCGGGTGAGTTTTCGGTTCAGGTGAACTATTTGCAAACACTGCTCGACCTGCCATGGAACGAATATACAAAAGATAACTTCGACCTTAAAAGGGCCGATAAGATACTCGATCGCGACCACTTCGGACTCGACCAGGTGAAGGAGCGTATCCTCGAGCACCTTGCTGTTTTGAAACTTAAGGGCGACCTCAAATCACCCATAATATGCCTTTACGGTCCTCCGGGAGTTGGTAAAACTTCGCTGGGAAAATCGGTTGCCGAGGCTTTGGGGCGTAAATATGTGCGCATGTCACTGGGCGGCCTCCACGATGAGGCGGAGATACGCGGCCACCGTAAAACATACATCGGTGCCATGCCCGGACGTATATTGCAGAACATCAAAAAAGCCGGTTCATCCAATCCCGTATTTATACTCGACGAGCTGGATAAGATAAGCAGTAACTTCCATGGCGACCCGGCGGCCGCACTTCTTGAAGTACTTGACCCTGAGCAAAATAGCACATTTCACGACAACTTCCTTGAGATAGATTTCGACCTATCTAAAGTGATGTTTATGGCAACAGCCAACAATCTGGCATCCATAGCACCACCGCTGCTCGACAGGATGGAGCTTATTGATGTATCAGGATATATTATTGAGGAGAAAACCGAGATAGCAATCCGCCATCTCATACCGCGCCAAATGGAGAATCATGGCATTCCCAAAGGCACTATCACCCTCAATAAGAAGACCATAGCCTATATAATTGAGAACTATACACGCGAATCGGGTGTGCGCGAACTCGACAAAACACTGGCTAAACTTTTCAGAAAACTTGCGCTTAAAATTGCTAAGGATGAGCCGTTTAAAAAGAGTCCTTCCCTTGACGACATACGCGAGTACTTGGGAATAGAGAAGTACAATAAGGACAGATGGTCGGATAACAACCATGCAGGTGTGGTTACAGGACTGGCATGGACAGCTGTGGGCGGTGAGATTCTGTTCGTAGAAACCAGCGTGAGCAAAGGAAAAGGGAAACTTACACTAACCGGTAATCTTGGAGATGTGATGAAGGAGTCGGCAGTGCTGGCGCTGGAATACATTAGAGCACATGCAACAGATTGGAACCTGGATGCTGATGAGATGGACGAAAAGAACATTCACGTTCACGTACCCGAAGGTGCAATACCCAAGGATGGCCCATCGGCAGGTATCACAATGGTTACATCAATCATGTCGGCCTTCACACGCAGAAAAGTGCGTGCACGACTGGCAATGACAGGTGAGATAACATTGCGTGGTAAAGTGTTGGCTGTAGGCGGTATTAAAGAGAAGATACTGGCCGCTAAGAGAGCCGGAATCACAGATATTATTCTATCAGAAGAGAATAGCAAAGATATTAAGGAGATAAAAGAGATATATCTGGAAGGGCTAACATTTCACTTTGTGAAAAACATAGACGAAGTACTTAAGATTGCGCTTCTTGATGAGATAGCATAATGCAGCGCAACCGGATGTGGATTAACAATAAAAAAGAGACTGTTCTAAAAATTGGAACAGTCTCTTTTTTTAATATCACACCTCACAACTATTGTTGCAACATCCACCCTCTTTAGTGCTACACCCTCTAAGACGAGGTTCGCGCTTAAAAAACAGATTGATAGACAAGGCAATAAATGCTATTAACATCAGAATAACTGCAAATACAACAGGCACTAATAACTTCATCATCGCATTAAATTTACCTTAGAACAAACCGACTACTCAAAAGTTCATTCTCTCACAATTAAATTGTTTGTTGAGCTATTGCAACATTTAGTTTTTTCATTTCGTTTGCCAGAAACAGATAACATATCACAGCCGAAATTACATCAGCAATAGGGCTTGCCACCCACACTCCGCTAATACCCATGAAGTGAGGCATAATAATGAGCAATGGGATGAGCACAATAACCTGCCTTAGCAGGGATAAAAAGGCTGCCTTACCGGCTTTACCAATCGACTGGAAGAAATTACCGGTAATAATTTGAAACCCCACAATAGGAATAGCAGCAAGAGCCAGCCGCATACCATGGGTGCCAATACTCATCAATTCGGCATTATCGGTATTAAAGATGCTAATAATAGCACTGGGGAATAGCTGTATCAATATAAATCCTACTATACTAACAGCAGTAGCACCCTTCAATACAATTACAAGAGTCTCTTTTACACGTCTATAATTCTTAGCACCAAAATTGAACCCGATAATAGGTTGCGATGCCATATTCATAGCAATAATCGACATCACAATCAGCATCGACACACTGTTAATTATACCCATGGCACCAATTGCATAATCATTACCAAACAGCATCAACTGCTTGTTGAACGTACCCTGCACAAGACTGGAAGCCAGCTGCATAGAGAAAGGTGCAAACCCGATGGATAGTATGAACCACACAATATCACGGTCGAGTTTGAAATTAACCATCTTCAACCGAACTACAGCACGACTGCTCTTAAAGTGCCATATAACCCACACCACCAATAGTATCTGAGATATTACAGTGGCTATGGCGGCACCCTTAACACCCATTCCCAATCCGAATATAAAAATTGGGTCGAGAACCAAGTTTGAGCCGGCACTTATCATCATAGAAACCATTGCAATACGCGGGTTTCCTTCGGACCGGATAAGGTTATTGAGCGAAAAACCTACTACGTTAAACACCGAACCCATCAATATAATATTAAGATACTCATTGGCATAGCCTATAGTTTCGTCGTTTACACCAAACATACGCAACATTGGCTCCTTAATGGCAAATCCTATTATGGTAATGGCTGCCGATGTTATGAGCATCATTACAAATGCATTTCCCAGCACCCTCTCAGCAATTTTATAATCACCCTTACCCAGGCTTATGGATATACGCACACCTGCTCCCATGCCAACGAGCATACCGAAAGCCATCATGGCAATCATCACCGGAAAAACGGCAGATACACCCGACAGAGCCTCGGCACCCACACCTTGTCCAATAAATATACGGTCGATAATATTATAAAGTGAATTGAGAATTACTCCCCAAAAAGCAGGCATGAAGAACTTCCAAAGTAATGAAGATATTTTTTGACTCTCCAAATCTTGAACCCTACTATTTACTTTTGTTGTCATATTTATTATCTTAAAGAAAAGTTGCGCAAGTTAGCTATAAATAATCTGCGCATAAATTAAAATAGTATAAAATGATTTTTTACACTGTTTTTTAAGAATGGTTATATTACCTTAATGGTGGCAAAATCAACACCTAAAGATACATATTATTACATCTCAAAAACAGTGCCTATTATGAACAAATTCACGCTACTGATTATGGCCTCTCTATTAAGCTGGAGCTGCATAACATCCCACACCGCAACCGACGATGTCGGGAGTGCCAATATTGCCCAATCAACAATAGACAGAACCATTAAAACACTGACTACCAGACATGGACAAGAGCAACTCAACCAGATAAGCAGGGGTGTAAACCACACAGCTTCGCTATGGCGTGCTGCCGATGGCACACAATCGGAGTTTGAAGAGTTCTGCACCGAAAATTTCATTGCAGACGAAAATGAGAAGAGCTTTTTTTTCAACAAGGTGAGTCGTAGCATGGAGATTCTCTATGGCAACTACAATAGAATAACCATCGACCTGCAACGTCCCATACACGAGCCAATGGGCAACATAACTCCTATTGATGAAGCATTTGCAGCATTCTCGCCGGCCGCCCACCTCGATGACGACCTGTATCAAAGTAAGGTGGCCTTTCTCATCACCCTTAACTTTCCATACTTCTCACTTGCCGAGAAGGAGCAACTTTCACCACAATGGAGCCGCCGCGATTGGGCTTATGCACGACTGGGCGATATGTTCGTATCGCGTGTACCGGCCTCTGTTATTCAGGATATTGCAAAAGCTGAGAGTGATGCCGAGATGTACATAGCAGGATATAACATTTATGCCGGCAAACTTGTGGATGATAATCAGCATTCACTATTCCCCGATGATATGGTGCTGCTATCGCACTGGAACATACGCGATGAGATAAAAAGCAACTACAGCCGCGGCGATACGGGCCTTTTAAAGCAGGATATGCTATATAAAGTGATGACCAGAATAGTGAACCAATCCATTCCTGCTGATGTGATTAACAACCCCAACCTCAACTGGAACCCATACTCCAACAAGGTAACCAATAAGGATGGTGAAACAACATCTGAACCCGAAAATAATGTGCGCTATCAACACATACTCAACTGTTTCAATGCAATGAGCATGGAGGATCAGTTCTCGCCACTATCAACAGCCATCGACCGTGCTTTTGAGGGAGAGATGGAGATTTCGCAGTCCGATGCCGAAGCACTTTTCATAAGTTTCCTATCGAGCCCGGCAATAAAAGAGGTGGGCACACTGATTGAAAAACGACTGGGACGCACCCTGAAACCATGGGATATTTGGTATGATGGATTTAAACCACGTGCCGGAATAAATGAGGATGAACTCGATAAAACCACACGCAAGTTATACCCCAATGCCGCTGCACTGAAGGCCGACCTGCCCAATATGCTTCGCAAATTAGGTTTCAGCAATGACCGCTCGGTTTATATAGCCGATAAAATTGAAGTTGATGCTGCACGTGGATCAGGTCATGCGTGGGGTGCAGCAATGAAAGGCGATGTTGCCCACCTAAGAACACGCATAGGTGGCAACGGACTGGATTACAAAGGTTATAACATTGCAGTTCATGAGTTTGGCCACAATGTGGAACAAACAATATCGCTCTATGATGTTGATTACTACATGCTTCAAGGCGTACCCAACACAGCATTTACCGAGGCGCTGGCATTCCTGTTTCAAAAACGCGACCTCGATTTGCTAGGGATGAAAAATAACGACCCCAAGAAAGAGGCTTTTGATGTGCTCGACAACTTCTGGTCGGTCTATGAGATTATGGGCGTATCGCTGGTTGACCAGTATATGTGGAAATGGATGTATGCCAACCCCAATGCTACCGCAGCCGAACTTAAAGATGCCGTTAACGCCATAGCCAAAGATGTGTGGAACAAATATTATGCACCCGTTTTTGGAGTTGAGGATCAGACAGTTCTTGCAGTTTACTCGCATATGGTAAACAGCCCAATCTATCTTTCCAACTACTCATTTGGCCATTTAATACAGTTTCAGGTGGAGCAATATCTTAAAAACTCACATTTCGCAACTGAGGTGGAGCGCATCTTTGCCCTTGGTAAACTAACCCCCACCGAATGGATGAAGAAAGGCGTGGGCCAGGTCATATCCACCGAAACAATTATTAATGAAGCACTTAAAGCTGCCAAACTTATAACCCAGTAATTTTAGCGATATCAAAAAAGCAAGAAGACAGTGACCATAACAGTCATTATCTTCTTGCTTGTTTTTTACTCAAGGGCAAGAATAGCAAAAGTTACCAGCCAGTGCTCGCCTCCATAACCACCTGATGTAAGATACGGCAACGAGGCCTCTAAATGCATAGAAGCCAGCTCATTATAGTACTCCTGATTCTTTTTCAGTTTTGAGCCAATATGCTTAAGGCACCATGCACGACTGAAGTTAAGTCCGTCGAGGTGAACCATTTTAGGGTCGTTACGATCGGTAATCTCTGCAGGTTTCATCACAAATTTGTGTTTATAAAATGCTGGCACAAAAGCCTTAAACCATTTATTGAAAGTATCACCATCCATCACCCTGGCCATAAGTGCCGCTTCGGTAAGGGCAGGCGAGAGAAAATCGAAACCTCCTGGCTCCATATGAATAGGATAATCACAATCGGCACCATAAAGTTTGAGCGCCTTCTTGGCTATGGCATCACGTAAATCATCCTTACCGGTTGCAACGGCATAATCGTAGGCAAGCGACATTGCAAAGGCGGTATTGCTATGCTCTCCACTTCGGATGGGATAGTTGAGTTTCTGCATGAAGCCGAGCATCTTTTCACCGATAAGTACGGTAAGGGGGCGGGTATTGTCAGCAAGAGCCCGAATCCTGCTATCGGCTGCATTATCAAGCACTTCCTGCAGTTTAAGCATCCATGCCCACCCATAGGGACGCTCAAAAATACCATTGTTGGGCAGATTAAAAAACTCACACTCTGCCTCTATATTCTCCTTCGACAGGTTTTGCTCAAGTAGCTCTACAATAAGCGATTTCTGAGGAATGCCGGGCTGCATCTCTAAAAAACGCACAAGCGACCAGTGACCATGCACTGCCGAATGCCAGTCGAAACAACCATAAAACGACGGATGATGCACATACGGAGGCTTAACATCACCATCCGAGTTATAAACAAGCCCGGGCTTATAGGGATATTTCTGAACGATGCACTTCAGTGGCAACTCGGCAAGTTTTTCGGCTTCGGAAGCTGAAACCGATGGCTGGGCATTAACATATACGCCTATTCCGGAAAAGAACCACAGCAAGGCTGCAACACAAAACAACTGCTTCATACTTTAAATTTTATCAACGATGAAAGAACTGAAAAACAGCATTTTACCTCACAGTTACAAAGTTAGAGTTTAAGTTTTATAAAATACTGACAATCAAATATACTATAATACCTTCAGATATAAATGGCTTTTTACACGTGAAATGGATGTTTATGATTGATGAGATTTCTCACTTCGTTCGAGAATCACGGATAGCTTGCTATGCCTTGGGGATGGGGATTGGTAATTCAAAAATTATCACATAAAAATAAGACACTTACAAAACAAAATATATCAATCTGCTGTTTATATTATATGAAACCAAAATTCTAATATATTATGGCTAAAATTACATTCCATGATTCGCCAATAAATACTGTTGGCGATCTTCCAAGGGTTGGCTCTGTAGCTCCCGATTTTTCATTGGTAAAAACCGACCTAAGCATCGGTAAATTATCAGATTACAAAGGAAGAAAAGTAGTTCTCAATATTTTCCCAAGTATCGACACCGGAGTTTGTGCTGCTTCAGTACGCCGATTCAACAAGGAAGCTTCTGAGCATAAGGACGTTACAGTATTATGTATCTCTCGTGACCTTCCATTTGCACAAGCACGTTTCTGTGGTGCCGAAGGTCTTAACGACGTGGTAACGCTTTCGGAATTCCGTAATGAGCTATTCAGCCAGGGTTACGGAGTACGCATCGAAGACGGACCATTGGCAGGCTTGATGAGTCGCGCCGTTGTGGTGATTGACGAGGCAGGTAAGGTAGCTTATGTTGAGCAAGTTCCTGAAATTACTCAAGAGCCCAACTACGAAGCTGCATTAAAAGCACTGAAATAAAGTAAAATGTTGAGTTTTAGATTTTTACAAAGCCACAGTTCCACAAACTGTGGCTTTTTTCTATTTTGAAATCAGTCCGAGACCGTTTATCTTACGGTACAAATCAAGAGCATACACATCCGTCATGCCCGATACGAGATCGACCACCGACTGGAGTTTCTCATACTGCGAGGCATCGCTTGCAACCCTGAACTGCCCGGGAATAAAAGGCAATAATAATTTGGAATAATATTGATCGGGAGTTTGCACCGCATTGATAAACTCATGCAGCAACGTACCCAATATTTTAAAGCCCGAAATCTCAATCTCCACCACACTCTGGTGTTTATAAATTCTTGTAAAAGCAGTCTGTTTACAGTTTTCGAGAGCCTTAGCCTCATACGAAGGCAGATAATCCACCAACGATTTAGCAAAGCTACCTTCAAGAATTGAGGCTCGGTTATCCCAGAAAACATTAGTACACAACTCTACCATTCGGCCTATAACCCTGGCTCTCAGATAGGCAATCTGCTCATTACGGTCGGTGACCTCAGCAAGCACAGTGGCTATTCTCTTTTTTCCAGCCCCATCAAGATCCAGGAATGCATAAAGCAAATCATAAGTCTCCTCAAAGCTAAGGATATGCAGTTTATGCGCATCTTCAACATCCATCACCTGGTAGCATATATCATCGGCAGCCTCCACCAGATAAACCAG
>CAZWOA010000049.1:0-12390 GCA_964635545.1 uncultured Marinilabiliaceae bacterium | reverse complement strand
CCCTCGCCATTCTTAAAATAGTGGGCTATAGCCTCTTCGCCCGAGTGGCCAAAGGGAGGGTTCCCCATGTCGTGGGCCAGGCAGGCAGCTGCCACCACCGCCCCCAGTTCATTAACTATTGGATTGGCGAACTCACCCGACTCTAAAAGCTTGCGGCTAATGTTATTACCCAGCGAACGCCCCACACTGGCCACCTCGAGGCTATGAGTGAGCCTGTTGTGTACAAACACACTTCCGGGCAGCGGAAACACCTGAGTTTTATCTTGCAACCTACGGAAAGGCGATGAAAAGATAAGACGGTCGAAATCGCGCTGAAACTGGGTGCGGT
The DNA here is from genome assembly GCA_964635545.1 of uncultured Marinilabiliaceae bacterium. GTDB lineage: Bacteria > Bacteroidota > Bacteroidia > Bacteroidales > Marinilabiliaceae > JAGPIS01. Next base: position 12,062 of record CAZWOA010000049.1, on the reverse strand, counting down.
CATGCACATCAACAGAGGCCATGTCCTCTTGTCCCGTACGCTTTGTTGATAGAAGTTGATGCCACTGCATGGTGAGAATTTTTTAAAATCGAAACACTAAAATAGTCAATATAGATTGAACTACACCGATAAAAAAGAAAAATCCCCATGATTAACAATCACAGGGACTCTATCGATGGACAACTGCCGATAATTACCAGCGGTTGTTAGATCTTCTCTCTTGGTTATAACCACCTTCACGGCTTTCGCGACCTTCGCGATTATCGCGGTTACCGCCGAATCCACCACGGTTACCACCACCGAATCCGCCGCCACGATTACCACCGCCAAAGCCACCACGATTACCACCGCCTGAACGGGGACGATCAGTTTTAGGGCGAGCTTCGCTAACACGGATAGTTTTACCAACATATTCAGCCTGGTCAAGCTGTGCAATTGCGTTACGAGCCTCTTCGTCAGAAGGCATCTCAACAAAACCAAAACCTCTTGAACGGCCGGTCTCACGATCCATAATAACTTTAGCTGATGCTACTGCACCATAATCGCTGAAGATGTCGTTAAGGTCTTTGTCGGTGACATCATAGCTCAAATTCGAAATGTAAATGTTCATTCTGTAAATGATTAATAATTAACTATAAGTACTTGATATGATGATAACAAAATATGCATTTACATTCCTTGTGATTCAAGATGAGTAACACAGACGTTGTTAACAATCCAAATATTTTGCAAATATCAGTTTATTTTTATTATAAAACACAATTATAACTGCTGAATGACGAAATAATTTATCAAAATCACTTTTGCCCTATTATTAATAAATCTTTGTACTATAATTTTTAAGCTCGCTATCCATCTTTTTTGCCTTGCATGCCGTCACTTTATCCATCAATGCCCAAAAGCCGGAACCATGGTTATGCTCGCGCGTATGGCATAACTCGTGCAATAGCACATAATCTATCAGATGGTCGGGCAACCTCATTAAATGCAGATTTAGATTTATATTGCCAAGTGTAGAGCAGCTTCCCCAGCGCGACTTAAGGTTTTTGATGGTTACATTTTCAAACTCAAACCCATGCTGGCGTGCCAACCACTTAAGACGGCCGGGCAGAAATAATTTTGCCTCACGACGCAACGCCTCTTCAATTCCATATCTAATCGCCTCCTGCACAGCATCATCGGCAACATCAACCTGGGTGGGATAGCCAACATACAACTCGCCATTACCATATTTGAGCAAGATATTTTTACGTGGCACACTCTCGATTCTAAGTGAGAAAGAACGGGTTTTAAAAACTGTGGATTCATCAAAAATAGTCAATCGGCTCTCCTTCACCTCCATCTTTTTCAAACTGTTGGCAATCCACTCCTTTTTACTTTTTAGAAACGACATGGCATCATCAACATCCATGCCCATGGGAATAGAAAGCACAACTCCTTTGAACGGTTTAAGTCTTATACTCACACGACTTGCACGCTCACTGTACCGTACATTCACCTCTCCTATTTCATCAACATAAACAACCTGATTGCGATACATACTATAAACCACTCAAAAGAAAAAAATTTTTAGCGTTCAATATTAACAAATATTCAATACAATACCTCATCAAATCAATAGTATTCATTATATTTGGTGAGTTAAAGGAGACCCATATAAGACAACAATAACCAAAACAACGACCCGATGAAATTACACACAACCCTGGCAGTGCTCATCACTGTTATTTCAACCTCACTATTTTCGCAACAACAAAACAACACCCCTTGGACTCTCGAAAAGTGTATTTACCACGCCTATGAAAATAACATAGTTATAAAACAACAAGAGCTCAACGTTAAAGCTAGTGAGAACAATCTAATGCAGAGCAAGTTAAACCTAGTGCCTTCATTAAATGCATCATCCAACTATGGTATAGATTTCGGACGTTCGGAAAACAGGGTTGGCAGTGTGGTGTCTATAGAAGACAATACTACACAGCAATTTGGTGCAAATATACGTGCGGGGCTACCTCTTTTCGAAGGATTCAGCAATATAAACAATATAAAGAAACAGAAAACAGACCTTCAAACAGCTATTCTTAATGTTGAAAAGATTAAGAATGACATATCACTGAACATAACCTCACTGTTTCTTCAGATACTTTATAATAAAGAGCTGCTAAATGTGGCTCGCAGTCAGTATGAAATAACATCTCAACAGAGCAATAGAACAAAAATTCTGGTAGATGCCGGCAGTGTGCCACTGGGTAACTTACTGGAGATAAAAAGTCAGGCCGCTCGTGAGGCACTTAATATCACCACTCAAGAGAACGAGCTTACCATGTCGCTACTTAATCTGGCTCAGATGCTCGACCTTTTCGACCATCGCGATTTCGACATTGTAAGTCCTGAGTTATCGGAAATCACAGAAAGTATGCTGGCCGGCTCCGACGATATATATCAGGCAGCACTATTAACAATGCCCGAAGTGAAGCAAAAAGAGATGATGCTTGCAAGCAGTCAGTACAACCTTAAAATAGCACAAGGCAACATGCTGCCCAAGCTCAACCTCAGTGGTGGATGGAACACAGGAGTGTATAAGATTCAAGGTGATGACACATTCAGTTTTAAAGACCAGTTTAAAAACAATGCTTCCAAATCGTTGGGTTTATCACTTTCGATACCAATATTCAATGGACTTTCGAGTCGCACATCAGCAAAAAATGCAAATATTGGAGTTCTGAATTCCGAATATGAGCTTTACAACCAGAAGATGACCCTGCGCAAAGAGATACAACAGGCCTGGGCAGACGCATCCAACGCAATGAAAAAATATGTGTCGGCATCGGAAGCGGTAAAATCATACGAAGAGAGTTTTGAGTACACTCAGAAAAAATATGATGTAGGACTTGTAACATCCATTGACTTCAACACTGCCAAAAACGAACTAACCCGCTCACAATCAGAGCTTCTTCAAGCAAAATATGAGTATATACTAAGAACTAAAATACTCGACTTTTATATGGGCATACCCATAAAATTATAATAGTGAGTAGCAATAATTATTTGTTTTGATATATTTGAAGTGCGCAACCAAACTGCACCTATAGACACAACACCAATGAAAAAACCGTCGTATCATGAGTAAAAAACCACTAACCATTGTTATTTTGGCATTTGCCTTAATCATTGTATTTCTGATAGTTGGTAAATCAACAGGCCTTATAGGCAAAAAATTCAAAGAGAAAGTAACAGCCGAAAGTGCTACACAGCGCACTATTACAGAGCTGATTACCGCCAACGGCAAAATAAAACCCGAAGTAGAGGTTAAGATTAGCTCCGATGTATCGGGAGAGGTAATTTTACTAAATGTAAAAGAGGGCGACTGGGTAAGTAAGGGTCAGGTACTTGCCAAGGTTCAACCCGACATATACGAGCGCAACCTTGAGAGGATGGAGGCTGCCGTGAAATCGGCCATTGCCAATACCGAGCAGGCCAGGGCTCAACTAAACCAAAAAACACTATCATTCAACCGCAGCAAAACTTTGTGGGAGCAAAAAACCATATCCGACAGCGATTTTGAACTTGCACAAGTGGAGTACAACGTGGCAAAGAGCAACCTAGACGCAGCTACGGCATCACTCACAAGCCAGCAGGCAGCACTCAATGAGGCACATGACCAATTATATAAAACCACGATTTACTCGCCCATGGATGGTATAGTTACAGTGCTCAATATAGAAAAGGGCGAACGCGTGGTAGGGACAGCACAGTTTGAAGGAACAGCGATAATGACCATCTCGAACCTTAAACAGATGGAAGTGGTGGTGGATGTGAACGAAAACGACATTGTAAAAGTAGAGACCGGCGACAGTTGCTTTATAGAGGTGGATGCCTACCTTAGTACCCGTTTCAAAGGAGTGGTGGCACAGGTAGCTAACTCAGCAAAAAGCACCGGTGTGAGTGCCGACCAAATAACCAATTTTGAGGTGAAAGTACTTGTGCTTCCCGAGTCGTATGCCGGACTAACCAACAGAGGAAAAGAGAATGAGTACCCATTCCGCCCGGGCATGTCGGCTACGGTTGATATACAATCGCAAGTGAGAGAGAACGTATTATCGGTGCCTGTGCAGTCGGTAACCATGCGCACCGACACCTTATCTGCCGAGGGAAGTAACATCACTACAGATGAAAAAGAGCGCAAAGAGGTGGTATTTGTGGTGAAAGACGGAAAAATAGAACAACGCAACATCAAGTCAGGTATTCAGGATGCACGATACATTGAGGTTATTGAAGGCCTGGAAGCCGACGAGCAGGTTGTGAGCGGCCCATACTCGGCCATCTCCCGCAAACTTAACGATGGCATGGAAGTTGAAGTGGTTAAATCGTTATACAAATCATCGGAAACAAAACAATAAAAAGGCATAAAACCATACAAATAGCCAATGAGAGTAATTTTAAATATTGAGACATCAACAGATGTATGTTCGGCAGCCATCAGCAGAGATGGAGTTACCATAAATGAAACAACACTTATGGAGGGGCCTTCGCATGCATCTTCATTAACAGCAATTATAGAGAAGCTATTTGAGGATGATGGAATGCCATCAATAAAAGACCTTGATGCAGTGGCAGTTAGCAGCGGCCCGGGTTCCTACACAGGCTTGCGCATAGGCGTGAGTGCCGCAAAAGGAATATGCTATGCTCTCAACATACCACTCATATCAGTTGGTTCGTTGCAGGTGCTGGCAGCAGGCATTAACTTCAGCAATAACGGCTCAACACTATTGGCACCCATGATAGATGCCCGACGTATGGAGGTGTACAGTGCGTTATTCGACCAAAATCTGGAACTTACCACACCCGTTGAGGCGCTTATAATTACTCCCGAATCGTTTGAACAGGCATTAGATAAAAACACTGTGATATTTGCAGGCAATGGGGCATCAAAATGCAAAAATATAATAACACACCCCAATGCCATTTTTATTGATGATGTACACCCTTTGGCTAAGAATATGTCGAAACTATCATATCAGGCATTCCTAAGGGAGCGATTTGAAGATGTGGCATATTTCGAACCCTATTATCTAAAAGATTTTGTTGCTACACAACCCAAAAACATAGTATTTTGAGTAATAACTAAAATTTGAAGTATGATAAAATACACCATATTGTTTTTTACTTTCATCACTACCGTAGGTGGCTTTGCACAACAGATGCGAACACATCTGCCACAAACTTCGCACAAAGCCTATCAGGCAGGTGAAGAGTTGGTATATAATGTGCGCTATGGTTTTATTAATGGTGGAGCCGGCTATTTCTCGATACAGGACACGGTAATCGACAAAAAAAAGACAGAACACATTATAGTTAAGGGAGTTACCACCGGTCTTGCTGATGCTATTTTTAAAGTTCGCGACGTATATGAGAGCTATATGAATGCCAAAACCGACCTGCCGGTTAAGGCAATTCGCAACATACGCGAGGGGCGTTACAGGTATTATGATGAAGTGACATACGAGCGCGACTCAGCAATGGTGCATTCCAACAAACATGGAGACCATAAAGTGCCCGACCGCATATTGGATGTAGTATCGGCATTCTATTATGCACGCAGCCATGTGTTTAACGACAACTTAAAAGAGAACGAAACCATAGAGTTAACCACTTTTTTTGCAGGTAAAATATATCCGTTACGCATAAAATACAGAGGCATAGAGACTATTAGCACAAAATTTGGTAAAGTACAGTGTTATAAATTTTCACCCGTAACCGAGGTTGGACGTACATTTAAAACCGAGGATGACATGCAGGTATGGATTAGTAGAGATAGCAACCGACTGCCCATAAAGATTCGTTTTAACCTTGTGGTAGGCTCGTTTGTGTGCGAACTTACAGAATTCAGAGGGCTGAAACACCCGTTCAGTAGCATAAGAATGTAATCACAAGCATATATATTACATTATCAAACAATAAAAAAACAGAGGTGAGTAGTTGTAAAACAGGTTATTATTTAGGTTAAAGTTTTATATTATACCAAATTACACTATTTTTGCAACCTCAAATTAATTTATTATATCATAACAATATAATTATGGCAACTACAGCTGACTTCAGAAACGGCATGTGCATAGAGTATAACGGCCAGCTTTACTTTATAGTTCAGTTTCAACACGTTAAACCAGGCAAAGGCGCAGCTTTTGTACGCACCAAACTTAAAAACGTATCTACCGGAAAGGTAATCGAGAACACATTTAACTCTGGTGTAAAGGTTGATGAGGCACGTATTGAGCGTCGTCCACACCAATTTCTTTACAAAGACGAGATGGGCTTTCACTTCATGAATAACGAGACCTTCGACCAACTAATGCTCAACGAATCGATGGTTGAGAATAGCGAGTTACTAAAAGAGGGACAAGAGGTTGAAATAGTATATCATGCTGATACAGAGACTCCTCTACTTATGAACCTTCCTCAGTTTATCAACTTTGAGATTACATATACCGAGCCTGGTGTTAGAGGTGATACATCATCAACCAACTCACTAAAACCAGCCACTATCGAAACAGGTGCAACCATCATGGTTCCACTATTTGTTAATACTGGTGATAAAATTAAAGTTGATACTCGCGAAAACTCATACGTTGAGAGAGTTAAAGAGTGATACAACCATATCACTAATCGATAATCAATTTAAAATAAAGAACCTTTATGATAATAATCATTTAGGTTCTTTTTATATTTTGCAAATATTGTTACCTTTAAATATCCAACAGATATTAGATGGTCAACCAGAGTAAAATGAGGAAGCTGAGGCTTTACAAAGAGCGATTGAATATCATTCTTGATATCGCACAGACAATCAACGAGGAGCACTCGGTGGATGAGCTGATTAGCGAGTTCGAGATTATTCTGAAGGAGGAGCTCGAAGTGGGCAAAATACTTGTTTACACCCTGGGACCGCGCGGTTGGGAGAATCTACTCACCACAGGCGTAACCGCCGAAGAAGCACTACAGATAAATGTAGAGACCGACCTGCTTAAATATCAGAAAATAGAGAGTATTACCTTTAACCATCCTCCACAGCTAAAGGGGTTTGATGCTGTGATACCACTCTTCCACAAATTTAAAATTATCGGTTTTGTACTTATCGGAGATATAGAAGAGGAGATGGAAGGGATTAGCCCCACCATTAAACACCTGAAACTGATACAGATAATATCCAACCTGATAATAGTTTACATCGAAAATAAACGGATGCAGAAAGTGCTGATGGAACAACAAACCATCAGAAATGAGATGGAGCAGGCATCACGCATTCAAAGCGGGCTAATTCCCAGATCGGACACACTGCCACAAACAAAACGATACAGCATAGCCTCTTTTTACCAGCCACAACTAGGCATTGGAGGCGACTATTTTGATGTTATACGCCTGTCGCGCTACTCGCTAGGATTCTGCATTGCCGACGTATCGGGCAAAGGGCTGTCGGCCGCCATGCTGATGTCAAATTTTCAAGCTGTGGTGCGCTCGCTATTCAACGCACGCATAAGCCTTAAACGACTCGTCAGGCTTCTCAACCAACGAGTAAATGAAAGTGCCAAGAACGAGAAGTTCATAACTTTTTTTGTAGGCCGCTACAATCAAATTACCGGAAAACTGGAGTACATCAATGCCGGACACCTGCCTCCATTGGTGTATGACAATGAAAAACAGACCATTGCATCGCTCGATAAAGGATGTATAGGCTTGGGAATGCTCGACTTCATCCCCACCATAGAAAAAGGTTCCATTTATATTTCTCCAAAATCGAAATTTCTTGCATTCACCGATGGCCTTATCGAACTTGACAACGGTACCGAGATTGACACCAGCATGGATGAGATAATATCGATAGTGAAAAAGCCCACCTCAATACACGACACAATAGGCGAAATACAGGCTTATATGGGTAAAATGATTTATAAAGAATCGGTTTTCGACGACATCACCCTAATGGGCATACAGTTCCACAGTAGAGGATTTTAAAATATATAGAACGTCACTAATACATAACCCTGAAAGGCAGGAACATAAACTAAAAATTCCTCCCCGTTTGTAGCAAGGAGGAGAGATTGGTTTTGCATTTGTAATGCATATTAAATGCATTTATTTTACTTAACAACTCGGGGAAGTCTTCTCTTATCATTTGAGATAATATGATTATTTTCTCCCACTTAATTCGTTCTAAACTACGTTTTGTTCTATCCTGTGAATTAAATCAATGAAACTCATAGTGACTTTTATAAATTGTAATGACTTAAAATAAGTGCCAACGTTATGCTTTCGTGCACTATTCCAAATCGAGTATTAGCTTAATATTCTCACACACCCTTTCCGCAATATGCACTGGTAAGTCACCAATCTTTTTCAGTAATCTACTATTCTCAATCGCCCGGAGTTGGTCTATCATGATGTCGCAATTCTCGAGCACTTGAGCAGTGCCCTTTTTCAAATGTACCCGTAATAACTCAGAATCCCGATTCACATTTGTCGTAATTGGGCAAATAATGGTTGATGGGTGAGGAATCTTATTCAGCAGATTGGTCTGTACAACTAGGACAGGTCTCGTTTTACCTGGTTCGGTGCCAATTTGAGGATTCAAATCAGCAATCCATATTTCAAATTGCTTCATCTGCATAGCCTAGTTGCTCAAATTCTTTAAGAACAGACAGCGAATCTGATTTCACAAGAACAGATTCTTCCCTGAGTTTTTTTTCGAGTATCATTCGCCTCTGAAGCCTATTGTAATACTCGATTGCTTCGTTGATATACCGATTTCTAGGTTTTTTAATCAGGGCTAGAATCTTTTCGGTCTCCCCGAAGATGGTTTCGTCTATTTTCAGCGATACGTTTTTCATATCAAGAGTAGTTTATCCCATAAAGGTATATCTTTTTTGCATATACTGCAAGTATTTAATAAAAAATTGCATGAACATACTTTTTATTCACTCTGTGGTCTTGTTTTTAGGTGTAGGAGAGTATTCTTTTACCAGACCCACTTATAAATCCCATATTTTCATCTATATTTGCGCATTCGCACATGACAAAAATTTAACCAAATAGATACATAGAAAAGAAAAAGATTTTATAGTGACACAAAGTATTGAAATTAAGGTTTCAATCTATTATCCGGCTTGCCAAACTATAAAAAAACTTATTACTTAACTATAAAAACAATAATCTATGTGGTTCAAAAAATGTCATATAATAAGATTTGCATCTATAAAAAACATAACATCATGGTAACACAAGATCAGATAAAAGATCTTAGCGGACGCGAGCTTGCGTTAAGGAGGTATCTTTGACGTCGATCGTAGAACGATTGAGGTAGAAGAGGATGAGATGAGGGCACAGGCACCCGGTTTCTGGGATGATGCCAAAGCTGCCGAAACTCACATGAAAAAAGTTAAGGAGAATAAGAAGTGGATTGAGGGCTACAATAGTATCAAAACAGCTGTTGAAGAGCTGCAGTTGGCCTTTGATTTTCACAAAGAGGAGATTACTACCGAGGAAGAGCTTGATGAAGCATATAAAAATGCTGTTGAACTTATCGAAAACCTTGAACTGGCAAATATGCTGCGCCGGGAAGAGGATAAACTTGGAGCGGTAATTAAGATTGTTTCGGGAGCAGGTGGCACCGAGAGTCAGGACTGGGCATCGATGCTATACCGGATGTACTTGCGCTGGTGCGAAAGCAGAAATTATAAAGTGGAGGTTACCAACTATCAGGATGGTGATGAAGCGGGAATAAAAACTGCCACTATACAGGTTGAAGGCGACATGGCCTACGGATATCTGAAGAGCGAAAACGGGGTACACCGTCTCGTTAGGGTATCGCCTTATAACGCACAGGGCAAAAGGATGACCTCGTTCTCGTCGGTTTTCGTTATTCCATTGGTTGACGACTCGATAGATATCGAAATTAACCCCGCCGACATTACTTGGGAGACATTCCGATCGGGCGGTGCAGGAGGCCAGAACGTGAACAAAGTGGAGACGGGAGTTCGTCTTCGACACGCTCCTTCCGGTATTATAATTGAGAACACCGAGAGTCGCTCGCAATTTGGTAACAAAGATAATGCGATGAGGCTTTTAAAATCGCAACTTTATGAAATTGAGCTGACCAAACGCCGTGAAGCACAAGCTCAGGTGGAGGCCGGCAAGAAGAAGATTGAATGGGGGTCGCAGATACGCAGTTATGTTTTTGACGACAGACGCGTGAAAGACCACCGCACCAACTATCAAACCTCTAATGTACAGGGGGTGATGGATGGCGATATCGACGATTTCATCAAGGCATATCTGATGGAATTTGGTGGAGAATCAGTATAAATAAAAAAGCCGGCTTTTAAAGTCGGCTTTTTTATTGATGATGCCCAAGGCATTATACCGTTTGGATATCCGTAATATACCAATTGCATTGGCATAAACGGCTATCACATCGGCATTATACGATGAAATTTTGGTCTTAATAATAATTACGTTTGGTATTATTTTATGAAAGTAAGTTTCTCATCGAAAAACTTACCAATATATGGAAGAAGCGTCTCCTTCTCGCTACTGGCATTTAATATACCTATAATAGCATATACAATATTGGCTAAAACCACAATCTGGCTAAGACCGGTTAGGTGAAGCATACCCAAAAGTGCTATAATCACATAAAAAGATATGGCTAGTCCTAAAGATTGGCGCAGGTGAAAAACCACCAATGAGCTTTTATCGTTAGATGAATTGCGCATGATAAGGGCAATAATCCACCCTATTAAAGTGATGTAACTCACAAGCGCGATGTTTTTTGAATTATTATCCATAGTATTAAAAGTTTATTTCTCTTTTAGGTTATCAATTTACAAATATAAGGTAAAACAATGATTTTAGCATAAAAATAAATAAAGTTACCCACCAATGTGCACAACCATATTCTACGAAAAAACCTTCCTGACAATTAAAAATCAGGAAGGCCATTATCTTTACCGAAATGTAAATCTTTTGAGTTACGCCTCGCTTTTATTGGTGTAGTACTTTCCATTTTTTTTCAGAAACCACATGGTGGCATAGAAACTCACCACTATAGATACCGGAAACGATAAGTACCACATTATTGAAAATAGATAGTCCATTGCTTCTTTGTTTTAAATATTAATACATGTGTGAGTCACCTGATGTAACCTCATCACGGCTGATATCCTTTTTGTTGATGGCACGCCATACCACCACTATATATGCAATCACAAACGGCACCATTATCGACACATAGCTCATTGCTTTAAGAGTGTAGTGGCTCGATGATGCATTAACAATAGTGAGTGAGCTTTGCAAATCGTAGTTCGACGGATAGAAAGCGGTATTGTTATAGCCTGATATCAGAAATAGCGATAGCACAGCAAGGATAGTACCTGCGCCCGACAGCCAAATGCCTCGTCTAAAGGTGGTTTTGGTAAGGGTAACTACAATGCCGGCAAGCACCAACACCACACCCGCCAAAAACATAATGGCAACAACAGGCATCTCCACCAGATTGATAAAGTACTTGTAGGGCTGCATATATACCTCGGCTGTTTCAGGATTTACTGCAAATCCATCACGCACCAATAGCCACACCACAAAGGTTACGAACAGAACCACAAAGGGTATGGAGTTGTAAATTAGTTGCTTATGCACATTCTTCTCAAGAGCCTCATCTCTAATGCTGTTTTTGAAGTATAGCAAGGCAAGAACTCTGGAAAGGAAGAACACTGCTAGCCCAAGAATTACATTGAATGGGTTAAGCACCGCCTCAAGTCCATAGGATGTAACCATCCATCGCGATTGATTAAGGTCGTTAACATAAAACTGAGAACCACTAAAGAAAGTAGCTACCGCCGTACCAAGGAAGATAGTGCCTATAAAGCCATTTATTACAAGAAAAGTTTCATAGGTTTTAGCCCCAAACACATTATTGGGTTTAGAGCGAAACTCATAGGATACAGCCTGAATTATAAAAGCAAACAGGATAATCATCCACACCCAGTAAGCACCACCAAAACTGGTAC
>CAZWOA010000048.1:23229-26176 GCA_964635545.1 uncultured Marinilabiliaceae bacterium | reverse complement strand
CGAGAAGCTATCCTGACCGGCAACAATATAAACTGCCTCAACAGGTTTAGATTTACTATGAAATATTTTAAATATTCGCTTTAAAGGAGCTGTAATCCTCGATAGAACAGCCATAAAAGCACGCAATTTGATAGCACACTCAATGGCAATGCGGTAAGGAGATGCGCCACTACCCGTAAAATGCTTGCGGGCAAAAATCTCCATCGCCTTATAAAACACAATAACGTAATTAAGGCTCCCTTTCCTGGTGCTCTCACCCTTAAAATGCACAATTTTAGTCGCCCCAAGGCAGTAATTTGAATATCCGGCTTTAACAATGCGATATGACAGGTCGATATCTTCGCCATACATGAAAAACTCCTCATCAAACAGGCCGGCTACATCAAAAGCCTCGCGACGCACAAACATAAAGGCACCGGATAGAATTTCACTCTTTACCGATTCATTATCAGGCAAATAACCAAGATAATAACGTGCAAAAATCCTTGATTTAGGAAACATTTTGGTTAATCTCGACATTTTACAGAACGCCACCGCCGGAGTGGGCAGGGCACGCTTCGACTCGCGAAGATATACCCCATCGCCATTAACCATATTCACGCCAAGCGCACCTGCATCAGGGTGTTGCTCCATAAAAGTGATGCAGTCGGTAAGGGTAGTCTCGGTAATTATGGTGTCAGGGTTGAGAAGCAGCACATACTTACCCTTAGCACTATTAATCGCCTGATTATTAGCCTTCCCAAAGCCAGGATTATCATTATTGGCAATAAGTTTTACTTCCGGGAAAAGAGTTCGCACCATATCGCAAGAGTCATCCTGCGAGTTATTATCAACCACAATAACCTCAACATCAATATCTTGAGATGCCCTACGCACAGAATATAGAGCAAGCTCAAGAAAATATCGAACCTTATAATTTACAATAACTACACTTACAATAGGCATATTTGGGCGCTTTTATACAAAAGTAGTTTTTTTGTGCGATAGAAGTCAATTAAAGTTATAAATACTATTTTTACACTCAAACAAAGCAATTATGGCAAACCACAACGCAACCGACCTGGCAAAATATAACAACAGCTGGTACAACACCGGCGCAGGAGTTATTAAAAGGACACTTTGGTACTTCACCAATTCACTGTTTTTCATCAATTCGTTAAATCCATCATCAGGAATAAAAATTATACTTCTGCGGATGTTTGGCGCAAAAATAGGTCGTGGCGTAGTGATTAAGCCGGGAGTTAACATCAAATATCCGTGGAAGTTACAAGTGGGCGACTACAGCTGGATAGGTGAGCGCACATGGATTGACAATCTTGATAACATAACCATAGGAGCCAACTGTTGCATATCGCAGGGGGCACTTTTGCTTTGTGGTAACCACGATTATAGCAAAACTACTTTCGACCTTATTACAAAGCCTATAACCTTAGAAGACGGTGTGTGGATTGGAGCACAAAGCATTGTAACCGGCGGTGTTGTATGCAAATCGCATTCGGTATTGGCAGCTGGCAGCCTGGCATCAAAAGATATGGAAGAGTACTCGGTTTATCGAGGTAATCCAGCGGTGAGAATCAAGGAGCGTAAGTTGTAATCATTAAAATACAAGTTTTGGCTAAAGCCTTGTTTCCCTACCTTACCCTACCACGTGCTGAAGCCACGTGGCAATTAAAACATCCCCAAACCCAAAGAGAGCCAAGCAACTGTCAGACAAACACTTAAAAAAACAAAAATTCTTTATAATTTAAAAACACTAAACAAGTTCTAAGGCAACTTCCCCTTTAGGGGATCGAGGGGTGACAACCGACCACGGGCTGAAGCCGAGTGGCAATTAACATATCCCCAACAACTTAAACAGAACTCAATAACTGCCGGTTAGGTACTTTACATCTTACAAAACTAACCCTGCAAGGGTTTAATTATGATTAACCGTATGCAAGCACTGCGTAGCTTACGGTATTGATGTGGTGTTATACTGAGCCCTGCAAGGGTGACATTATTAGTTGCTATATTTTATTATAATCGTTGGTTACAAATAATATCACCCCATGCGGGGCTTACCACATACGGGATTTACTGCCATAAGCTGCGCTACGCTTGATTATGGTTACTTATGATATTTCCCTTGCAGGGAATTTGCTTAACTTTTCTAATAGCTCCTTTGTCGGATGGAAGGTAATATCGCACCACGCCCGCTAAAACCTGTGTTTGGGATAGAATTTAGTGACTTAAGCGGCATCACTTCTTCGCGATTATACTCTTTATACACAAGTTCGCGAGTACCGAAAAGCAGATTATTGGCATAATAAGGTTCTGATATTGAAGATATTGTCCAGCCACCGCTCACACTCATGTGCACAAAGTTTTTATCGTCAATCATGATGCCTGCATGACCTATAAAACGGCGGTGATTCTTAAAAAATACCATATCGCCTTTTCTGAAACTCTCGGCAGGTGCAACAATAGTTCCGTAGCGTGCCAATTCAAGGCTCTGGTGCGGCAGTTCTATTCCAATATCTTTTCCCGAGCGGTATATCAATCCTGAGCAATCCATTGCCTTTGGCGCAGATGAGCCATAGCGGTAACGTGCTCCTTTATATTGCATTGCGGCATTAAGCAGCGAATCGGCATTATATCCCTGCGGATGATACCGCTCCACCCCCTGCTTCATAAATGCAGTAAGCCTCTTACGAAGATTTAGATCTTTTATGTTGCCTATAACACTCTCTAAAGTACTATTCCCTAAAGCAGTAAATGTAAATGCAATCATCAATAATAAAAATAGAGTGGCTCTTTTCATCCTTAGGGCTTTATATAATTTGATATATTCAGATTGAGATAATGTTGTTTGCAAATTTAATTCAAAAACGGGAAATGTCAAGTACCTACATCAAAACATCCAGGATGCACCACTGATTATCAATACATTACAAACTAAACAAAATAT